>DAISKM010000165.1:0-7235 GCA_036820945.1 Pseudolabrys sp. | reverse complement strand
GCGCACCAGTTTTGGACGACATGATGATGCCGTCGAGTCTGTTGCGCGCCCGCTCGGTGCCAGCGGCAACAGACTCGACGGCATCATCATGTCGTCCAAAACTGGTGCGCGTGCTCGGGTCGGCGTCGCTTATGCCGCTCGTTTCCAGGCGTATATCGATGATCTGGAAAAGAACTACGGTGCGCGTGTGTTGTTTATGGGCGGCATTCGGCCGGGGAGATGTGCGCCTGAAAGCGAACATCCGTGCGGAAAAGCGCTGGACGTGTGCCAACTGCGGCGCGGCGTGGTTGATCCACGCTGCAATTTGCCTGGCCGTATTGCCCTGAGCCAGATCGCCGCCGCGCACGGTCTCTTTGAAGGCGGGCGCTGGTGTCATTCGGATTATGGCCACGCCCAAATCGACGTCACCGCCCCTGCCTGTGGCGATTCCCCAATTTACACTGTGCGCCAAATGAAACTGCGCGATATAGGCGCAGTCGCGCGTGCTGGTAGCGGGTCCGGCCCGATGCTGTCCGCGGCTGGCTATTAGCCTAAAAATCCTTCCTCTTCACCTTGGCGATATTTTGCGGCGGGTATGTCTCCAACACGCTCCTCGATGAAGTCGTAGACGCAGCAGAGACAGACTTTCACGTCCGGACCTCAAGCTACAAAACTGATTCCAATGGCTACATCATTTGCAGCACAGAGAAGCCTAAAATAACCGATCTAAGGCCGCTAATTAATGGCGCGGTCGAATATGCGTCCCTGCAGTGAGACTAATTCCACCGGAATTTCATGTTATCGGGTTCGCCAATTTCACTATATTCTCACAGCGATCGTCATCGAGTGAAACTAGTCACCGCCGAAATCGTAGTCGTCATCTGATTCTAGATCGCGCATCGAGGCGATGAGGCCCTTTGGCGTCATCACCACCCAGTGGCCGTTCTGCCGTTTGATCTGTTCGACCGGACCAAGGCCGGGCAACGGCGTGCCGGGTGCTACCCGATAGACCTTGCCGTGACCTTGTACATAGACATAGCCATTGCGGGCGTGGCTGATCCTCCAGTCCCGCAAAATCGACCTGGGCGCGGCCGCAACCGTTCGCCCATTTTTGCGCAACGGGACGGCCGCCGCTGGAGACGAAGGCGGGGATAACTCCTTCTGCTTAATGTCCTGCTGGAGCGCTTGCAGCGACGCAATTTTTTGCGCCATTTCTTGTTGCGCAGCCGTGAGCTGCACCAGCTTTTGTCGCACGACAGTGAGATCCTGCGCCATGGCTTTCAGTTGCTGCACCGACTCAAAAGGAGCCGCCACAGCGACAGGCGACGGTTTCCCGGCGACAGAAGTTGAAGGGGTCGCATCTCGAATGGACACTTCCCTGGCAGGGTTAGAGCCCTTTTGCTTAGCTCCATTGTCGACGTCGGGCGGCAACTTCTTCGTCAACCAGTCCAATGACGACGCCCAGGCCTCCTTGACCATCCTCTTTGCTTCGTCGCCGCGCGACTGCCAAGTGGAGGACGACCCGCTTAGCGATGACCCCCAAGTCATGGCTATCTCCTTCGCTTCGTTTCCGTGGGACTGCAAGGCAGAACTCACTACGATACTGGTCAGAACCGCGCTCAGTGCCATGATGAAAAAACTGGCAACACTGCGGAACATTCGCCTGCCAATGGATGGCCGCTCCGCCGCCGGTAACGGAGCCCGAGCCATTCCAATACTGTTTTTGAATGAATTACGCCCGCCATGCGGATTACCCGCCGGCTCACGAGGCGGAACTTGGTCGGATCTCAACGAATCCTTTGAAAGGGGGAACGGCTGCACTGGCGGCAACCCAGATCTTTCCCGAGCCATCCCGATGGTTTGATCGGATGAATTGCCTCCCGCCTGGGAATCGCGCGCCGTCTCTCCAGACCGAGCGGCCTCAGTTCCTGGTGGATTCTTCGAAGCAAGGGAAACAGCTACATCATTATTCATGATGCTGTTCGCTCTATGTTGGATCGACTTCGATCGTAGGAGGCAGAGGCTGGATGTCATCGCTCGGCGAATTGACACCCTGACTGTCACCATGAGTTAAAATTAGTAAACATTCCGTTCGTGAGAGACGACGTCAGGCACTGCCCATGTCACGAGGTGGAACTTTGCGGCTGTGCAGCAATGGCGTGGCAGCTATAGCCTAGCGGCCAGCAATCAAAGAGGCATCCACAGGTCATTGTCGGCCTTCCATTAGATATCATCTGCGCCTCGATCGGTTTCTCGGTTAGAGGCTAGTGCCGCTGCGATACGGGAAACAGTGCACTATGCGTGTCGTTCGATTAGTGGATGAAGCGGATTGGCATTGTCGAAAATATTTTTTTTCGCCACCGTGTTTCCAAGAAACCGCGACCTCCATCGCGCTAGGCTGTCGCTTACGCCGCAATTTCAAGCGCGGCAGCAAGTAACCGCTCGCGGTCACGTTCGCCTTTGGCTGCTGACCTGAGAATGCGCTCGGCCAGCACTGTCTTTGACATCATGGCTTGCTGTTCGGCGCTAAGGCTGTACCAGGCATCCTCTAGAACTTCTTTCAAAATACTGACGGTTTTCAGATTAAGGGGGACGGGCTCATTAATAGCCATGAACGACCTCTCACGTTGATGTCCGTGGCGGCAACACTATTTGGGAAGATGACTAAATTCCGGCGGTCAAATGGAGATTGCTTGACCCCTCAGCGGATGGTGAAATTTTGATGAAATTGTGCTCCCTCCGAATTCATAATCGTCGTCGGAGATGACATGGCCGATTAGAATCTCGGCGTTTGCAGAAGCAGTCTACAAAACGAGGGTTCGTAATCGCGTATCTGTCACTCGCGAATATACGATGCTTCAGTTCCCCGGTGCATACGAAACGGTTGTCTCAAATACATAACAGCATGGCTCGCATCTCCAAAGATGCCGAACGTAGCGCTCATCGATGTATTCCGACCATTCTGGCCCGAACAGCCACTCGCCACATTGGGCGCATTCAATTAATGGGCGTGAGTGCTCGAATTTCTTGGTGTTGCTGGGCCAAAAGGACATGACAGATGTTCCTCGATCGGCGGGGGCTGCCGGCGGTTTGTTTGACGCCTTCCTGTCCGGCTCTTTAATTGCCCCTGCCCAGCGTCGCTTAAACTGCACCTGTGTTAAGCGCGAACTAACACAACAGGACAACGGAGCTGAACATGTCTGCATGGTATCGAGTCGATTAATACAGGCCGCCGCAGATGATTAAAAAATCCTATGTAATAAGGTTTCGCGCCAGTTCTTGCGACAGCACCCGTTGCGATAGTGCCACCGCCCGCGTGTTGTTTTCCGTCGATATGTAGCGAAGCCACTTTGCTAAAGACCGCAAGGGATCGCGCCATTACGCGTCGAACAAAATCTAAAGAAGCTGCAATAACGCAAAGAGTCGGACATCCTAGCGAGGATCAGCCGCCCTTGCGCAGAAAAATATAAGTGGCGGAGTAAGGCACGCTAAGAAACACGCCGGCCTTGTCGCATGCGCCTTGAGCGACCCCGCCATGCGTGTTGAGTCGCAGCACTGTCGTGACATTTGCCAGTGTCCCGCTGCCGCGGTGGCTGACGACGCGATCGCAACATTGCTCCTCAACGACAAGACCGTCGGCCGCCATTACGCCGGCCCGACCTGGGAGGATATGGACGGCAACGCCGTGACCGGCAAGGCTGTCGCCGATGCGCCCGGCACGACTCCGAACGATATTGCCTTGCTCAAACTAGACGTAGAAATCAAGATCGACACTTTCAATTTCACACGCTATGGGCTGCTACACGGCCAGGTGCTCAGCGTTTCGAGCTGAACTACACCGCGCGCATTTCGCTCGATCAGACCCTCATGCAGATCGATGACCAGGTTGCCAATCTGTCACCTAGCATGGCGGCGACAGTAGAAATAAAGACTGGATCACGCACGATCCTGAGCTATCTTCTGTCGCCGCTGCTTCGCTATCGGCAGGAAACACTTCATGAGAGATGAAGTTTCTGAGGGTATTTGCGATTGCGTGAAGGTTGACGTTTCCATCAGCGACGAGCAGTACCAAGTTCGATGCTCGCTCGCGCCGCCGAATGAGGCCATGGTAGGGCCTTCACCCGACGACCTGAGCACTAACTCAATTAAGTTCAAGGCCAGCGAACCGAAAGGCATCTGATTCAGGCGTGAAGTGTTTCGGTTCCTACCGCGCAAAAGTATGTCGGAGAAAGATAGCGATCGAGCCTTCAGGCTCATCCGGCAGTTCAGCACCAGCAGCGGAACGATCAATCCCGCCGCCACCTCACCGACACTGTGACCCATCACGAATTTACGCGGCATGACGGTACTGCTGGCGATGTAGGGATCTGCCGACCTCGCTGGAAACCGCTGTATAGGAATAATATCCTATTATGTGAATTTTGGCAGAACGAAGCCAAATTCCCTAATATTTTCAGGGCCCGACTGACCAGATATGTCGCCGGATGCCGCCGAGCGATTGACGGTCGAGCTTGCCAATCGTGCCAATGGCCAGCCGAAATCGCCAAGTCCGGATCAGCTGCCGAAGATCGAGGGCAAGCCGAGCGAGAACTGATCGCGCCGGTCCCCCACTTCTCTAAGGGATATGCGCTGGCTGGCCGTGTGGCGTTATCTAGCGGAGCCCACTGTACTTGCAGTTTCATCGAGCGCTGCTCGAAGTCCGCGGGCGAGCTTTATCGCATCGTCATTGGCCCAGAAATGAAGGAAGAAGAGACGTGGCTCCTCGTCCAGCATGTGGCTGTGAACAGCAGTCACTTCGATGCCGTTTGACCGTAAGGCTCGAATGACGCGGTTCACCTCTTCCCCGGCCAGGACAAAGTCGCCAGTAATGGCTGCTTTCCCGTCGCCAGTTGGTTGAAAGTTAATTGCGGTTGCAAGTCCCATCGGTCCGGGAGGCACGATCGGCATTTCGCTCTCGATGACCTGATCCCGACGCGGCACGCCAAATTGATACACGCCGCCGTTTGTCTGACCTTTGGTTCCGATAATCTGATCAAGCTGCGCCGTGTTAAGCTCCACGGCGGGCGCCGGTGCACCCGAGGCGGGCACGGACAGCGGTGTTTTACTCGCGGACAACGCCTCGCGAATGACGCCCGCCATCTTGGCGGGATCGCCATGTCCGCCGACGTGCATGTAGAAAGTCGCGGGTTTCGCGCGCAGCAGGTGATTGTGAACGGCCGTGATCTCGAGTCCACCTTCTAGCAGCTTGGCCATCACAGGATTGATTTCGAATTCAAGGAGAACAAGATCGCCCATGATCATCGCACCGCCATGCGCTGGCTTGAAAGCAACCCAGCCACCGAGAGCTAGCGCCGGTTTGATGGTGACGCCATCGAGCGTCACCGAAAGATCGCTGCGTGGAAAACCGTACCGATGGACGTCTCCCGAGACGGCGGGCTTCCGACCGAGAGTCGCGTCGATTTTCTGCCAGTCGATTTCCTGTGCATTCGCCGAAGCCGAGACGGCGCAACCGATCAAGATGGGGATCAATACACGCATGCGAACCTCCTGGGCGGGCCCTATGGCCCGGGCTGTCCCCCCGTTTTTCGTAGGTTCGCTATGCACGCCTCCTCCAAGGCGCAAGTTCAAAACCTGCTTTTTTATTCAGGTTTTATGTCAGCAATGACGGTTGCGTCAGCACCATTGGGCTAGCGGCAACTGACACGACGGAAATCATCCGTGTTCGGCTGGGAGCTCTGAATCGCATCTGAGTAGGTCAGATTTTGTTCGCGGTCATAGTCAGCACGAATGTTGTTTGAGGAGCGGCCGCATACCATTTTGGGAACCGAAGGTCGGCCAGTGACCTAGTCCAGGTATCGGCTCCTGGCCGACGAGGCCGTCGGGCGGGCGCACTGGCCTATCGCGGACAACTTCTTGCTCAAGGCCGGGTTTCTCGTTGCGCCGGCTAACATCCTTAACGCCGCATTAAACGGCCGTCCTTAGGCTGTCGCGACCGGCATGCTCGCCGGCTGGAACGGCTCTATGACGGCTCTGCCACTCAGGCTGAAGCGGCTGATTTCGTGCGAACTTGCGCAACCGCGACTATGGGGCGGGTCTGACAGTCCCGATCGTCGCGCGTTCAATGTGGTTACCGCGCCTATTGGCACCAGCGGCGCTGAATTCCAGGACATTGCCAAGAAAGTGGCGAGCATCGACACGCTCGACGGCTTCTTGCGCGATCTACGCTCGCGTTATCCGGAGTCTGGCGCCGTCTCCCCGGGCGGAGCTGCAGGCGAGGGCGCCGCCGGATCGTCGGCAGTAGACAAGTCCAAAGTGCCGGCGCCGGATAAGGAGCCAACCGGCTCGATCGCGCCAGTGTTGAAGGCACGCGCACAAATCCGCTGAACGATCTGCGCAAGGCGCGCTTCGGCCAACAGTCCTCGCGGTCAGTCCAGCACCAGGTGAGGCAGCCACAACGACAGAGCCGGAATATAAGTCACCAGGAAAAGCACGATCACCATCGGAATGTAGAACACGAGGATGCTCTTCGAGACGGCCTCCATCGACACTTTTCCGATCGCGCAGCCGACGACCATTGTTGGCCCGACTGGAGGGGTGAGCAGGCCAATGCCGAGATTGAGGATCATGATGATCCCGAAGTGCACGGGGTCGATGCCGAATGTCTTTATTACCGGCAGGAAAATAGGCGTGCAGATCAGAAGCATCGGCGCCAGATCCATGAAGGTGCCGAGCAGCAGAAGAAGAATGTTGATGTAGAGCAGAAACGTATACTTGTCGCTTGAGATGGAGATGAAGAACTCCGTCGCCATCGCCGGAATTCGCATGATCGCCATCATGTATCCGAACGCGATCGAGAAGCCGATCATGATCATGACCATGCCGACCGTGCGCACGACGCGCGCGATGAGGCCGGGCAATTGGCTCCACTTCACGTCGCGATAGACAAACATCGTCACCAGGAACGCATAGACGACCGCGACAGCGGCCGACTCCGTTGGCGTGAAGATGCCGGAGAGAATTCCACCGAGGATGATGGCGATCGTGATCATTCCCCAGACCGCATCCAGCGCGATTTTGAACGCCTGACGGAGGGGCACGACCTCTCCCTTCGGGAAATTGTTTCGGTACGCGATGATGAGGACGAGAATGATGAGGGACAGACCGAGCAGGAGCGCCGGAATGATTCCGCCCATGAACAGGTGCGCGACCGATATCGTTCCGCCGGCCGCGATCGAGTAGATGATCATGTTGTGGGA
>DAISKM010000164.1:0-7253 GCA_036820945.1 Pseudolabrys sp. | reverse complement strand
CTGGGCACCCGCAAGGACATGGAAGAGCAGATAGCCTTCATGACGGATCTTGCCGGCGAAGTTAAGAAGGCGTCCGATGCCGGCAAGTGCTTCGACCCGGCAACGAAGGAAGTGCGCGTGCCCAAATATCAGACCTTGACCAACTACGAGCAGAACATCGAGTGGAACGTTCACCGCTGGTGCGGCTACTACGGCCGCGGCATTTAGACAAACACGCTGAGAAAAAACAGCAAGGCCCGGCGACAACCGCCGCGCCTTTTTATTTATTTCGGCCTCATCCGCATGAAAGCTTGGCGGTGACATTCGGCCACGAGCGTCCCGTCCTGCTTGAACGCCTTGTGGTGAAATTCGACGATGCCTGCGCCCGGGCGCGACTTGGATTCGCGCTTGCTCACGACCTGGGTCGTGCAATTGATGGTGTCGCCTTCAAAGAGCGGATTGGGGAATTTCACGTCGGTCATTCCGAGATTGGCAATGGTCGTGCCGACCGTCATGTCCGACACCTGAATTCCAATCATGAGCCCGAGGGTGAACAAGGAGTTCATCAAGGGTTGCCCCCATTCGGTTTCGGCCTCGCAGAAATGGCGATCGATATGCAGTGGCTGCGGATTAAGCGTCATGTTGGAGAACAACATGTTGTCCATCTGCGTCACCGTGCGCGTGTAGCGATGCTCGTAAGTCTTGCCGACTTCAAAATCTTCGAAATAGAGGCCGCCACGCTTGTGCCGCTGGATCGTTTCCACCATCGAAGCCCTCCGAAAATTCCTTGCCAAGTGTGCGTTTGCGAATGCCGTTTACCATTCGTTTACCATAATTCCCCATGCTCGGCAGGCCCGCGAGAGCCGTTGCGTCCGTGTCGCTGACCATGAGCCGATAGCTTCACAAAGGCGCAACACCATGGCCGTCAATCCGGCTGCCACCAGCGCGGCGCCACAGATCACCGGAGCGATCCGCCAGGCAGCCCAGTCGACGGGCACCAGCTTCGAATATCTGCTGACCACGGCGAAAATCGAATCCAACTTCAATCCATCGGCACAGGCATCGACCTCGTCGGCAAAGGGTCTCTACCAGTTCATCGATCAAACCTGGCTCGGCACCATGAAGCAGGATGGTGCGGCGTTAGGACTCGGTCGCTACGCCGATGCCATCACCCGGACATCGGATGGGCGCTACACTGTTTCGGATCCTGGAATGCGGACTGCGATCCTGCAGCTGCGCAGTGATCCAAAAGCCAGCGCGATGCTGGCTGGAGCGCTGACTCGCAACAACGCAGCATTGGTGAGCTCGAGCATCGGCCGTCAGCCGAGCAATGGCGAGCTCTACATTGCACATTTTCTCGGCGCAGACGGCGCCGGAAAACTCATAAACGGCGCATCAAAACATCCGCGCAGAAGTGCGGCGGCCATGTTTCCGCATGCGGCTGCCGCTAACCACACGATTTTTTACGACTCGGCCGGCCGCGCCCGCAGCGTTGGCGAGGTCTACGGAAGGTTGACGCGACTATTCGATTCAGCTCGCGATATTGCGTTCGCGCAACGCGGTACAGCCGACACCGACGGAGTCGCGCAATCGGCGGGTGCACCGCCTTTGCCTCCTCCCGTGACCGTCAGGGTGCCCACCGTGAAAGGGGTCCCGGCCGCGCGTGCCCTCCGGGTTGCATCCGCAGCTGCGCCCATGCCGCCGGCACCGATCCCAACGCCTGACACCGCCGGAATGACGGAAGCTTTCGCCCGTGCCAGCGAAACGCTGCCGCCGCCGCCCGCTGCCCGGCCATCCTTCGAGTCCATGTTTGCAGACCGGGTCAATCGCCCGTTGGCGCAGACCGTGAGCAACCTTTGGGGCGCGGCCGCCACGACGTCATCGCAATCGCAAAAGGTGCAGGTCTTCGACCTGTTTACCGACACGCGCCCCAATGAACGGAAGCTGCTGGGCGACAAGGCCTGACTCCAGAGCCCATCGCGGCTCGCATGCCTAACGGTCCATCAATTACTATGGTGAACGCTTTGTTAAGGCTCCTTCGGTAGCCTGATGCTGCCGTCTAAGGGGCGACGGTTCTATCGTAGCGTTTTGCCATGATCGTTCGTCAGTTTTTGCAATGGGTGCGCCAGGCGCCGCCCGGGGAGCGGGCGGAGGCCACTTCCGCATTGGCGCGCGCATATCTTTACTCCGACCTGTCTGTCCGACGATCTCGCCGCTGCGGAAGGTGCGATGATCATGCTGCTGGACGATCCATCACCGTTGGTTCGACGCGCGCTCTCGGAAGTATTTGCATCCTGTGAGCAGGCCCCACAGGTCGTCGTGCACGCCTTGGCTGCGGACCAGCCGGATGTCGCACTGCCGGTTCTGGAGCATTCGCCGCTGTTGCGGGAAGACGATCTGGTTGATCTTATCGCGACCGGACGAGCGGAAGCACAGATCGCCGTCGCGAAACGGTGCCTGTTGACGCGAGGAGCTGCCGCCGCCATGGCCGAGGTCGGCGAAGCTGATGCCTGTCTCGCACTGCTCGAAAATCCAGGGGCCGATATCCCGACGTTCTCCATTGACCGGATCATCGAACGCTTCGGACACCTGGCACCGATCCGCGAGAATCTTTTGGCGCGAGAGGATTTGTCGATGCCGATGCGGCAAGCCCTTCTCTCGAAGCTATCCCAGGCGCTGGCCGGTTTCGTGACGGCACGGCAATGGCTCGAGTCGGAGCATGCTGAATTTGCCGCAAGGGAAGCCTGCGAAAAGGCGACGGTGGCGCTCGCTGCAGATACGAGTTACGACGAAGTGGCTGCGCTGGTGCGCTATCTTCGTCAAAGCGGACAGCTTACCGCGGGAATGCTTTTGCGGGCGCTGTTGTCCGGCAATGTGGGCCTGTTCGAGGAAGCGCTGGCCGAGTTGTCGGGCATACCGATCGACCGCGCGACGGCCTACATCCACGACAAAAACATTTCGGGATTTCGGGCGCTTTACCGGCAGGCGGGTCTGCCAGACACGGCGTATCCGGCCTTCCGGGAAGCGCTCGCGGCGATGCGCGCCGGGTTCTTGGTCGGCGAGCAGGGTGGGGCAGCCCGGCTCAAGCGGCGCATGGTCGAGCGCGTCTAGGCGCTTGCATCCATGAACGCGGAGAGGACGCCGCAGTGCTCCTCGCCTTGTTGCGGCGCTTTGCTGTGGAAGCAGCGCGCGAGGAGGCTCGGCTATTCTGCGATGACCTGGTGGCGGATGACCCGATTCTTCAGGCCGACGAATCGTATGTCGAGGAGCGTCTGGCGGCAGCGTAGCCGTCGTTTGCGCGCTGCCTATTCAGGCACGATCGACGGGCCTTTAAGCTGGTCGAGAACTTCGGAACGCTCGCGGTTTTCGTGCAGGAGAAACTCGCCTGTGACCTCGTGCAGGCGTTTGGTCAACGTCGCCGCAAGCTCTTTGGCATCGGAGCGCGCATATTCACGATGGATCGCGCGCACCGCATCGACGTGTTGCTCGATCAGTTCGAGCGGGATGCGGGCGGGATCGGGCGTGTGTTCGATCAGCCGGCAAAGACTCTCAGTCACGGATGCGATGGCAGGGTACCCGAACGTCGCCGCTTCGCCCTTGATGTCGTGCGCGGCGTGAAAGAGCGCGTCTGCTTTGGACCGGGCGGCATCCTTGGCGAAAGCGCGGCGGGCCTTGTCCAGCCGATCACATTCGGAATCCATCCAACTGCCGAATTCGCAAGATAGTTCGGCGAGCGCCTTTTCAGCCCGCGCCACGGGATCATCATGCGGTTCGCCGGTGGTGTTCGTCGACACAGCGCCGCGCAGTCTGTTTTCCGGCGTAATCACCTCGTGATCGCCGTAAGTGACGATCGCAATTGCATCATTTGCGCGGCGCGCTTTCGGTGTCTTCATCAGACGGGGGCACGTGCTTTTTCGAGCAATGGCGTCTGTCGAATGACGTCGGCCTTGCCGCCCTTACGGCGTTCCGGGCCGATATAGTTCGAATTGACATTGCGTCGCCGATCCGGTCCGAAATAGGTCTTGGTCTTGATGAAGGGACGCGGATTGGCGACGACGTTGATGATCCGCTGGTAAAGACCCTTTGCCGAAATCGGTTTGGCCAGAAATTCGGTTACACCGGCATCGCGGGCAGCCGTCACGCGCTTTTTCTCGGAATGCCCGGTGAGCATGATGATTGCCACGTATGGATTCGCGTTCGCGCCAGGCTGACGGATCATCTGCATCAGCTCGAGGCCGTCGAAAATCGGCATCGCCCAGTCGGTGATGACAATGTCCGGCATGTAGTGGGTGAACGCTTCCAGGCCCGCTGCGCCGTCTTCCGCCTCGTAAACTTCGCGGGCGCCAAATCCATGCAGCAAGGTGCGCAAAATCCTGCGCATATGGGCGTTGTCGTCGATGACGAGAAAACGCAGGCGGTTGAAATCGATGCGGACCATGACGCCCCGGGTTCGGGCGCTAGGGAGCCCGATACGGTCAGACCAAAGCTAGCGAGGCGCCGTTAACGAAGGGTTTAGCATAGCTCAAGCCAAGACAACTGAAGCTAATCCTTCAGGAGCGCGGCTGTGAGGCGCTCCCGCGTCAGCGGCAAGTCGCGAATTCGGGTCCCGAGCGCATGGGACACCGCGTTGCCGATTGCCGCGGCTGTGGGACCGGCCGTAACCTCGCCGACGCCGAGCGGCACCTCGTCCTTCGTATTGATCAATTCGATCTCGATCTCCGGCACCTCGGTGAATTTCAGCACCGGATAAGTCTGCCAATCATACGAGGCGATGCCGTTGTCAAACCGGACTTGCTCCTTGAGCACCCAGCTCGCGGACTGGATGATCCCCCCTTCAAGTTGGTTGATCACTCCGTCGGGATTGACAACCAGGCCGGCGTCGGTTGCACACCACACGCGATGCAGGCGGATCTCTTCGTCAACAAAGAGCTCGACGACAACGGCGGAATAGGCGGCGCGATTCTTGTATCTGGCAAAGGCGATGCCACGTCCTCGGCCCGTTCCACCGGTCGCGTCGGCGTTCCACTTCGCCATGGTGGCGACTTTTTCGATGACGGCGCGGGCGCGGGGATCAGCGGTGATCGAGAGGCGATATTGAACCGGATCCTTTCCCCCGCGTTCCGCCAGTTCGTCGATGCAGCATTCGAGCGCGAACACATTGGGCATTGCGCCAAGCCCGCGCAATGCCGAGGTGCGCACAGGTGATTCCGTGACCAGGTGATGGAGAACGCGTTTGGCGGGAATGTCGTAAAGCGGCTCGGCATTGCGGGTCGCGCCGCCGCCGTTCGCATCGGGGACATCGTTCGGGGGCGGCTCCGGCGGGGGATTGGGCAAGGCGAGGGCACCCAGCAGATTTCCACCCGCCCCAGGACGCAGATTATGCGTCGGGCTCCAGATTTCCTGCGTCCAGTCGACTGGTTTTCCACCTTCGTCAAGTATCGCGCGCACCTTCACAATCATCGCCGGTGTCTTCGGCTCGTAGATAAATTCTTCCTCGCGGCGCCAGCGCACACGAATGGGCTGACCGGGCCTCTGCAGGGCGATAATCGCCGCATCGGCGGCAGCGTCGTCGGCCCCGTTGTGGCCGTAACAACCGGAGCCCTGCACGTGGTGCACAATGATCAAGGATGGGTCGAGTTCGAGGATTTTCGCCAAGGCAGCCCGCAGCGGGTAGACGCCCTGGCAATGCGTCCAAACGGTCAACTTGCCGTTCCGGTAGAGGGCGAGCCCGCAGGACGGAGAGATCGAGGCATGAGCGAGATAGCCGCGCGTGTAGGTCCTTTCGAAGCGTTCCCGGCCTTGGGAATCCCCAGGCGCGGCCCCGAACGCGCGATCAACTGCGGGCCGTTGCAGCAGCCAGCTCGCCTCTTGTTGCGTCGGCGTCGGTGCCTCGACATTGTGCCAGACCACATGACCGACGGCAGCAGCAGTTGCCGCATCGACAGCAGTCTCATCGTTGCCGACGATGGCCAGAAAGTCGCCGTTGCGAACGAATTCGATCGGTCCCTTTGCGGCGCGGCGAATGGCCCTTTCATCGATCGAGGCAATGGCTGCACCCCGGTTGGGCTGACGGACAACGCGGGCGTGAATCGTTCCGTCGAGCTGTATGTCATGAATGAAAATGCTGTCGCCGAACACTTTTCCCGGCAGATCAAGGCGACGGCTACTGGTGCCGACGCTTTTCAGATCCGCGACTGCCTTGCGCGCGGCAACCCCGGTTGCCCTGCATGTGAGGTCGATCGCGCTCGACAATGTCCAGTAGTCCTGCCCCGTCGATGCGCCGTTGCGATGAAAGCGGCCATCGCGAATGGATAGTTCATTGCCCTTGCAGCCCAGTACCTTTCCGGCCTGTTCAAGGAACAGTGCGCGAACCTCGGCGCAGGCCTGCCGCAAGGCTACGCCGCCGAACTGAATCGATTGGCTGCCCGCCGTATAGCCCTCATTTGGTGCTTTCTCGGTGTCGCCGGAGCGGACTGTGATTCGCTCCATGGCGACGTCAAGTTCGTCGGACGCAATTTGCGCCATCGCAGTAAGCACGCCCTGACCAAGTTCGACCCGGCCGGTGAGAATCGTCACCTTTCCGGGCGATGGGAAAGCGACCCAGCGGTCGAGATTGGGATTGTCGTTGAGCGGTCCCGGAAGAGAAGCATTCATCGTTCCGCTCCCGCGCGCATGACGGCCGCAGCCTTTTCCACTGCGCGCAGAATGCGGTTATGAGAGCCGCATCGGCAGATGTTGCTATCGAGCGCCTGCGCAATTTCCGCCCGCGACGGCTTCGGATTCTTGTCCAGCAGAGCCTTGGCCGAAATCAGGATGCCGGCGAGGCAATATCCGCATTGACCGGCCTGTTCGTCGAGAAAGGCTTGTTGCAGTGGATGAGGGTGGGAGGCATCGCCAAGGCCTTCAACAGTGACGATCTTTTTTCCGGCGACGCTCGAGACAGGCTTGGTGCAGCATTTTTCCGGAGCGCCGTCGATCAGCACCATGCAGCAGCCGCACTGCTCAAGACCGCAGCCGAAGCGCGTCCCTTTCAGTCCGAGCGAGTTTCGTAATACGTCGAGGAGAGGGGTCTCTTCATTGTCGAGCGATACGCTGACAGCGCTGCCGTTGACAGAAAACTCGAATTTTCTTGACACACATACTCCTCAGAAACCGAATTGTTCGCGCAGAATACGTTCATCAAGATTGTGACCCGGGTCGAAAAGCATGTTGATCGAGATATTGTGGTCCATGGCAATGTCAGCGCTGTGCACCGAGCGGACTTCATCATGATC
>DAISKM010000163.1:0-7284 GCA_036820945.1 Pseudolabrys sp. | reverse complement strand
CTTTGATGATCCGGCGACTCAGCCAAGACGTGGATGCCCGGCACAAGGCCGGGCATGACAAACACAATGTTCACCCTCGCGCATCTTTCGGATCCCCATCTCGCTCCCCTCCCCGCACCCCGCTGGAGCGAGCTGATCGGCAAGCGCGTCACCGGCTACATCAATTGGCAAAAGAAAAGGCGCTTCATCCATGATGCGGCAACCCTTGCCGCACTCATCGCTGACTTGAATGCGCAAACACCCGACCACGTCGTGGTCACCGGCGATATCGCCAATATCGGTCTTGCAGCGGAATTCCACCAGGGGCGCGACTGGCTTGAGCACCTCGGCTCCAGTCAGGACGTAACCTTCGTGCCGGGAAATCACGATATTTATGTGCGCGAGGCTGCGGTTTTCGCAACGCGACAATGGAGCCCCTACATGAGCGACGACGAGGGGCTCGGCGGCTTTCCCTTCGTCCGTCGACGCAACAATGTCGCGCTGATCGGCCTCTCAACCGGTGTGCCAACTGCGCCGTTCCTCGCGACCGGGTGGCTGGGGGCCAAGCAGCTGACCGAACTTGCGGCCACGCTCAACAAGCTCGGCACGGAAGATGTATTTCGTATCGTATTGATCCATCATCCGCCCGTCACCGAGGCGCCGCAGCACAAGCGGCTGCTCGACGCCCATGTATTGAAGCGCGTAATTGCCGCGCACGGCGCAGAACTCGTGCTGCACGGGCACGACCACCTTCACATGATCAATTGGCTGGAAGGGCCGAAGGGCACGAGGGTGCCGGCTGTCGGCGTACCTTCTGCGTCAGCTGTTCCCGGCAGCGACAAGGACAGTGCCGCCTACAATCTCTACCGGATCGATGGCGGCCGGGGCGCCTGGCGGTGCGAACTGATATCGCGCGGCGTCACCTCCTCGGGCGAGGTCGCGCAACAAAGACGCTTCACGCTGATTGGCTAGGAGTGCGAATTGGTGAGCATGGCGAGCGCGAACAGTGCCGCGATGCCAGCCACGAGTCCATAGATGAAAGTGCGGACGGCACGCCAGCGACGCTTGTTCCGCAGCCGCCGCAAGACCGACTGCGCGACGCCGCCCGTAGCATCGCCTGAGAGGACGCGCTCGCGTTCGACCATTCGGCCTGCCACGTAACGCGTGATCGCCTGCACAATTGCCGGCACCTCGTAGGATTCCGCCAGGATTGCGCGTCCGTACCGGGTATCTTGTATGAAACGGTATTGCCGCTTGTCGCGACCCATTTCCACGTGCGCGACGACATCGATCCAGAGCCGCGGTACATCGCCTTTGCTGACACCGCGATCGAACAGTTCGATATCGTCAGGAATTTCCTTGAACAACGGATCCAGTGCATCGTTGAGAAGCTCAAGCCGCGCGACGTCGGCATCACGCAGATCGACGACGACTCCCGAGCGTTCGGCGGCTTCGATGCGCGCCTCGCGAACAGCGTCCTTCAGCGGATCACCGCTTGCTGTTGTTGGCGTCTCCGGATTGTTTTCCTTGGGTTCCCACATACCGCCAATCTAGCAACGCCCGCTTCGCAGGCAAGAAAAAAAGCGTGAGTTTTCAAGAAGTTTGAAGCCCAGTCGGCTATTTATGCCCGGGCGTCACGCCATATTGGCGCGCCCAGCCGAGGCCATCCTCCGTGCGGCCGCGCGGGCGATATTCGGCGCCAATCCAACCCCGATAGCCGAACTTATCCACGGCTTCGAATACGGCCGGGTAGTTGACCTCCCCCTCGTCCGGCTCATGACGCGATGGCACTGCCGCACATTGCAAATGGCCAATCACAGGAAGGAATTTCTCGAGACGATGGATCAGGTCTCCGCCGACAATCTGCACATGATAGAAATCGAACTGCATGCGGATATTTGCTTTGCCGACCTTTGCGATAACGTTTGCCGCGTGCTCCACATGATTGAGAAAATAATTCGGCCGGTCGCGACCGTTAATCGGCTCGATGAGCAACGTTATGTTCCTCGCCGCCGCACGGTCGGCGGCTACGCCAAGGTTTTCAATAAATACCCGGTCGGCCGCCGGACGCTGCTCCGGCGCGACCTTTCCCGCGAGGCAATGAATTGCGCTGGCGCCAATCTCGCTCGCATAATCGAACGCGCGGTTGAACAGCGTCTGCCAGTCCTTCTCGCGCCCCGGCACAGCGGATAGCCCGAATTCGCCTTCGCGACCGGGTGGCGTGTTCAGCCCCAGGATGGTCAGCTTGTTTTTTTGTATCGCAGCCTTCACCGCCGCCGAAGGGACGTCGTAAGGAAATTGCAGCTCAATGGCCTTGAAGCCGGCGGCCGCGGCCGCATCAATCCTTTCGAGCAATGGCCGTTCGGTGAACAAATAGCCAAGATTGGCGGCAAAACGCGGCATGGACTCCCCTTAATGATCCCTTGCGCGCGGACGCGCGGGCGTATTCATTAGCGCCGCGACCTGCACAATGCCATCCGGAAAAATCGATGACCGCCAACACAGCTTTCCATATTGCCGTACTCCCGGGTGACGGAATCGGAACCGAGGTGATGGCCCCCGCGCTCGAGGTTCTGCGGCGCATCGAATCGAGCACCCCAAGCCTGACATTCCGCTTCACCGAAGGCGCGGCCGGAGCCGGACACTACAAGGAGAGCGGCAAGTCGATGCCGGATTCGACCGTCAAACTGTGCGAGGAAGCCGACGCGATTCTGCTCGGGGCATGCGGACTCCCGAGCGTGCGCTATCCCGACAATACCGAGATCATGCCGCAGGTCGAGTTGCGCTTCATCTTCGATCTTTATGCCGGCGTCCGGCCGGCGCGGCTCATACCCGGCGTCCCCAGTCCGATCGTGAACGCGCACGAGCGCGGCATCGACTTTGTGCTGATCCGCGAGTCGACTGAAGGCCTGTTCGCATCGATGGGCAAAGGCGTCGTCACCACGGATGAAGCGCGCGAGACCCTCGTGATCACCCGAAAGACGTCGCAGCGCCTGTTCGATTTCTCGCTTCGCCTCGCCGAGCGTCGCAAGAAACGTGGCAAGCCCGGCCTTCTGACCTGCGTCGACAAAGCCAATGCGTTCAAGGCCTATGCCTATTTCCGTTCGATTTTCGACGAGCGCGCAAAGAACTTTCCGGGCGTCAGGACCGATCACGTCTATGTCGATGCCTGTGCCGCGCTGATGGTGCGCAGGCCCTGGGATTTCGACGTGATGGTGATGGAAAATATCTTCGGCGATATCCTTTCAGACCTCGCAGCCGGACTCATCGGTGGCCTCGGCATTGCGCCCTCGGCGGATATTGGAGACAAGCACGCAGTGTTCCAGCCGTGCCATGGCACCGCGCCCGACATCATGGGGCAAGGCAAGGCTAATCCCACCGCGATGATCCTGTCCGCCGCGATGATGCTCGACTGGCTAGCCGACAAGCACGATCACCAGCCGGCAGCGGAGGCCGCGCAGCGCATTGAAGCCGCAGTGGACAAGGCCTACGGCGGCGGCATCAAGCCCATGGAGTATGGCGGCACGGACGGGACTGCCGCCATCAGCAAAGCGGTGCTCGCGGCACTCGGGTGAAAACGTCATGGCCGGGCTTGGCCCGGCCATCCCGCTTAGGGAGTCGCAGCGCCCACCTAATCGAGATCGCCGGGACAAGCCCGGCGATGACGGTGTTGCGTGATTTAAGCAGGCTTGTAACGAAACGTCGGACCCACGAATTGGCTATAGCCCGACAAACTCTTTGATCGCGGCGAGGAACTGCTGAGGCTGCTCGAGCGGCGGGCAATGGCCGCAGCCCGGCAATTCGACGTAGCGCGCGCCGGGCACCTTCTCGACGATTTGCTTGTTGAGCGCCGGCGGCGTGGCCTGATCGAATTCGCCGCAAACGACCAGCGTCGGTACTTTCAGATGGTGCAGCAAGGGCACGAGATCAGTCTCCTGCAAAATCCTGCAGGCGGCCTGGAAAGCCTTCGGATCGATCTCGAGCAGGACTTTCTTTCGTTCCTCAATCTTTTCCGGATGCGCGGCGAGATAAGCCGGCGAAAACACGCGTTTGGCTGCAATCTCCGCGATGCTGCCGAGGCCGCCATCGGCAACTGTCTCTGCCATGACGGCGAAGGCCTCCCGGCCCTCGGGAGGAAATGCAGGAGCAGCGTCGCTGAGGACAAGCTTGGACATGCGCTCCGGATGCGCGAGCGCGAAAGCCAGCGCGACGGTACCGCCAAACCCATTGCCCATCAGGATGGAATCCCTGGCAATCCCGAACTCCTCGAAGCCATCCTCGATCACGGCGATATAGGCATCCATCAACGCCAGCATTGCCGGCTGCGATCCGTGGAAACCCGGCAAATTAAACAGCGTGACCCTGTGCTTGGCTGCAAGCGCGGGCAGTACCGGGTCGAAAGCGTGCCGGTCGGCGAGCAGCGAATGCAACAAGACCAGGTCCGGGCCCTCGCCCGTCCGCACTGCGGTAAGCGCACCGCGGCCGGCGCTTAGCTGCTTCATTTGCATAAAGCCCTCCTGAAGCCCTGTATTGCAACGCAAGTCATAAATTGGTGGGCACAGTCCCGCCGAAGGCAGCGGAATCTATAACGCAGAACCTCGCGTTGCTTTCCATACTGTGCAAAATTGTTTCGAGGGCAAGCCGGGCCGCGCCGCTCGAACGGCGTGGCGGTAATCCAAAACGAGAACAATCAGGGAGGGAGCAAATGCCTCAGACACGACTGGCGGTTTTCCGATCGATTGCGGTCGCTACCGGTTTCGCCTCGATCGTACTCGGCGCGCACGTCGCCGCTGCGCAGACGCTTGGCTTCGCTACCATGCAGCCAGGCACGCTCAACCACACGTCGGGAACGGCCGTCGCCAAGGTGCTGAAGGAAAAAGCCGGCTTGAACGTCGTGATCCAGCCCACGGCGGGCGAATCCGTTCTCATTCCCCTCGTTAGCCGTGGCGAAGCGGAGTTTGGCATTGCGAACATCTTTGAAGTCGAAGCGGCCAAAGCCAATAGTCCAAACCTTCGCCTGATCGGTTCGCTGCACCCACTCCGCGGCGCTTTCTGGGTGCGCAAAGACACCAACATGAAGACGATGGCCGACCTTAAGGGCAAGAAGGTCGGCATGGGCTATTCGGCGATGCGCACCATAGATCCGATGGTCAAGGCCATTCTGGCGACAGGCGGGCTGACCGAAAAAAACGTGACGCCCATTTTGATCCCCAACGTGATCCGCGGAGCCGACGATTTTGCTTCCGGTGCAGCCGATATGTTCTTCTTCGCTTTTGGTGCGCCGAAAGTGCGTGAGGTCGACGCGACTGTCGGCGGCATCCGCGCGCTTGAAATTCCGGAAAGCGGAATGGCGGCTGCCAAGAAACTCCTTCCGGAAGGCTATCTGACGCAAGCCACGCCAAGCCCATTCTTTGTGGGCGTCGAAAAGCCCATGGGCGTTTATACGTGGGACAACATGGTGTTCACGAACGCAAAGGTGGGCGACGACACGGTCTACAAGTTCATCGATACCCTGGAAAACAATAAAGCCGAACTGATCGCGATCCAGCCGGCGTTGCGCGAGTTTTCTGCCGCCGCGCTCTACAAGAGCTACAAAATTCCTTATCACCCGGGCGCGCTGAAGTACTTCAAGGATCATAACGTCCAGGCCAAGGCGATCCAGTGAGCGAGGAAAGAATCGTTCCGGATGCGGCGGAGTTTGCCTCCGCCGCATCGAAAGCCAGTTTATTCTGGACGAACGTTTTCCAATCACTGCTTGTGGCCGCTGTCGTTCTTTGGGTCCTGGATATTCCGCGGCGGGTTTTCAACGTTGCTTTCTATACCGAACAGCTGCTGACAATCTGCCTCGGGCTGACGCTCGCGCTCGCCTATATCGCTGATACATCGCGGCGGCGGCACTGGAGCGACTGGGTCGCCGTCGTGCTTTCTCTCGCGTTGTGCGGTTACATCGCCGCACGCTATGCAACGCTCACCGACGAAGCGGCTCTCCTGCCATTGAGCGGCCTGATCGTGAGCGGCCTGCTCATCCTGCTCATCATGGAAGCCAGCCGGCGCACCAACGGCTGGGGCTTTGTAGGCATGATCGCTGCCATGGCTGTCTACGTTTACATCAGCCCGCACCTGCCTGGTGATTTTCAGACCCGCTACGTGTCGCCCGAGCGAATGACGATCTATCTTGGACTCGACATCAACGGCGCGATCGGCTCGATCCTGCAGGTCGCGGTGATGGTGGTCATTCCCTTCACCATTCTCGGCCAGGTGCTGGCACGAACCGGTGGAGCGGACTTTTTCGCGGACATCTCCATGGCCGCCATGGGCCGTTTCCGGGGTGGGGCTGCGAAGATCGCCGTGATCGGGTCCGCGCTGTTCGGCATGATCTCCGGCAGCGCGGTCAGCAATGTGCTCGCAGTTGGCATTGTCACCATTCCGACCATGGTGCGCTCCGGGTTTACCCCGTACCGCGCCGCTGCAATCGAGTCGGTCGGCTCAACCGGCGGACAATTGATGCCCCCCGTCATGGGCGCGGCCGCTTTCATCATGGCGGAATTTTTACAGGTACCTTACGGCGCCGTCTGCATCGCTGCGGCCATCCCGGCATTCCTTTATTACGCTTGCCTGTTCTTCCACGTCGATCTGGAAGCCGCCAAGCACAGGATCGGCGCCGCCAGGATCGCCGACGCACCCCACATCGCGGACGTGCTCAAGTCCGGATGGCATTTTCTGGTGCCGATCGCATTTCTCGTTTTCGCGCTGATGTATCCGGACATCACACTGCTGACGCCGGAAAAGGCAGCGATCGTCTCAACCGGGATGCTGATGGTGCTGACAATGATCTTCGGCTACCGCGGCAGGCGGCTCGGCCTGCTCGATATGCTGAAAGCGATCATGGAGACCGGGCGTGTTTCGCTCGACATCATCCTGATCGGCGCCGCCGCCGGCATCATGGTTGGCATCATGAGCATTTCAGGCCTCGCCTTCAGCATGACGATTCAACTGCTCGCACTCGCAGGCGGAAATGTCTTCCTGCTCCTGCTGTTGATCGCGGTGCTGGCTTTCGTGCTCGGCATCGGCCTGCCAACGGTGAGCGTCTACATCCTGACGGCCACTCTGCTTGCGCCGGCGCTCGTCAAGCTTGGGGTGACGCCGATGGCCGCGCATATGTTCGTCATGTACAACGGCATTCTTTCAATGATCACGCCGCCGGTCGCTTTCGCAGCCTATGCCGCCGCCAATATCGCGCGCACCGACGGCTGGACGACCGGGTGGATCGCGTGCGTGGTCGGCTGGAGCACGTTTATCTTGCCG
>DAISKM010000162.1:0-7289 GCA_036820945.1 Pseudolabrys sp. | reverse complement strand
TGCGCGACATGCGCGCGCGTGGTGCCCGAATAGTCTTGCGCGAGCCGCACGAGCCCGAGCGTGATGTAGCCTTCGTCGCAAGCAGGGCAGGGGCGCAGGTCGTGACGCTAGCTGCTTCCGTGGGCGCACTGCCGGGAGCCGACGACTATATTTCGCTGTTCGATGTGAACGTTGCGGCTTTGACGAAAGCGGCGGCAAGACGATGATCGATGTCATCCAATTCCTCTGGCCCGCGTTTCTGGTCGCGGTCTGCCTGGTCGGCATCCATGCTTATTTCGGCATCATGGTTCTGGCTCGAAAAGTTATCTTCGTCGATCTGGCGCTTGCGCAGATTGCGGCGCTTGGCGCGACGGTCGCATTCATGCTCGGTCATCCGGCCCAGAGCATCGCAACTTACGGATATTCGCTCACATTCACTTTGCTCGCCGCAGTGTTGTTGGCGTTCACGCGGGGCTGGGGCACGCGCGTGCCGCAGGAAGCCCTGATCGGTGTGATCTATGTCGTCGCAGCCGCGACAGCCATTCTGCTCATCGATCGGGCGCCGCAAGGGGCGGAGCATCTCAAGCAGATTCTGACCGGAAACATCCTCACCAGCGGATTGAGCGACCTTGCCTTTATCGTGCCGCTTTATGCGGGGGTAGGCCTGCTGCACTGGCTGCTGCGACGTCACATGACAGGGGCGGGGTCGCTGGCCTGGGAATTCGTGTTTTATGCCAGCTTCGGCATCGTCGTAACCAGTTCGGTCGCGATTGCAGGCGTGCTCCTTGTTTTCTCTTTCCTGATTATTCCTGCAGCCATCGGCGTCCTGTTCGCGGATTCGCTTTCGAGGCAGCTCGCAATCGGCTGGATCGTCGGGACTTTGGTCAGTGCCGCTGGCTTGGCGGCATCGTTCGTCTTCGATCTGCCAACCGGAGCGGCGATGGTGTGCGCATTCGGCGCATCATTGGCGCTGGCCGGCGCGCTTTATCCCTTTTTGCGCGGCGATCGCCGGCGCGCGCTCCGCTCTACGATCAGAACCGCGCGCTGGATCGGCGCTGTCATCCTGGCCGGCTCGGCGCTGCAACTGGCCGTGGCGCCGCGCGCCGACCAGCCTCTGCTCGATCTCGCGGAATGGGCCATTCCGTCGCTGCGCACGCTGTATTTCACCCGCGCGGAAGCCACCACATACGCCGATGCCAGTGAATACGCGGAACGCTATCGCAGGCAGGCAGAAGATCTCAACGAAAGGGAGCGGCGGAATCGCACCGAGGGTCAGGGGCTGGACGACTTCACCGTTGCGCGCATCTCCTCTTTTCTGAAGTCATTTGGAGAAATGCGCAGGGGCGAGCAATTCGTCATGGGAGAAGTTCGCGCGCGTGCGCGCGAACGCATTCGCTGGCGCGGCAGCCTGGGCTTGCTGGCGTGCGCATTGCTGGTCGTGCCGATTTCCTGGCGCCGCCTGCGAAGCTGGCCTAGCAAGCAGTGATTGACCGAGTGCAACTCACTCCACGCGCGCGGTGCTGCGCGAGTGGCGCGTGATCCGGTGCGGCCGCCGATACTGGTCCATAACGACGCGGCAAGCCGGGTTTAAGCGAGGCCGGTTGTCCATCAGGCAGCGAAATACCAGGTTCCGATCTGGAATGGCCGCCCAGCACACTCTGAATGCATCGCCGATGCAGGCCTGTCGCTCTTCCTGGGTTTCCGCCATCGCGGTCGAACATAAAAACGGTATCGTCAACGCCACTGCTATCAGAGCAGGTACTTGCTTCGATCTGGCGGATTCCATGGGTTCTGTTTCGCTCCCGGAAGCTGACGAGAATGCGCGAATTTTTTTGGCGGGCGACGAAACGACGGGCTGCGGTCGTTACAATTATACGTCTCACTCGACTGCAGATGTTTCAGGCAACGCCCTCCCTCTTGCTTTGCCCGAACGACACCTTAAAGCGACAGTCGCCGCCGTTCCTATGGCCGGCGTGACACTGTGGATAAAAAAACAGCGAACAAGGTTCCAGCGTTGCGACGGGCAGGGTCGTCGACTCGACGACAACCACTGAGGATTTGTTGTGCGACAAACGCCAGCAAACGCCGCATTACCGGACGATTTGATGTCGCGGCGCGCAATTCCGCTCCCCCGAATAGTGGGCTAAGCTGCCACAAGACCAATCGAAACGCTGACCGGGCCGCCGGTGGGTGGCAACCGCAGGGGAATGACCATGGAGAGGCAAGGAAAGGCTCTCGCTAGCGCTTTTTTGGCGCTTATCATCAGCGGTAGCTTTGGGACGCTCCAGGCGCAGGATTGCCCGCGCGGTGAACTCGACAAAGCCTATTGCGATCGCGATGGCAATCTGGTCGCTGATACGCCTTCGCAGACCGTGAATCCACCGACGCTGGTCTTTGCATACACTCCCGTAGAGGACCCGTCCCTCTATAGCAAAGTGTGGGATGGCTTCCTCAGGCATCTTGAGAAGGTGACAGGCAAGAAAGTCGTGTTCTTCCCGGTGCAGTCCAACGCAGCGGAGATCGAAGCGATGCGTTCCGGCCGGCTGCATATTGCCGGAGTGAGTACTGGCCCCACACCGATCGCCGTGAATTGCGCGGGTTATGTTCCCTTCGCCATCATGGGCAGTAAAGATGGCCGCTTCGGCTATGAAATGGAAATCATTGTGCCGGCTGACAGCCCCATAAAGACGCCGGCTGACATCAAAGGAAAGAAGCTCGCCTTTACCGCACCAACTTCGAACTCGGGCTTCAAGGCGCCGTCCGTACTTTTGGAATCGGAGTTCAATCTGGTGGCGAAGCGCGACTATGAGCCGGTTTTCTCCGGCAAGCACGATAACTCGGTCCTCGGCGTCGCCAACAAGGACTATGACGCGGCAGCGATCGCCAACGAGGTGATGATCCGCATGTTTGAGCGCAACGTTGTGGACAAGACCAAGATACGGTCGATCTACAAATCCGAAACGTTCCCGACCACCAGCTACGGCATGGCCCACAATCTCGATCCGGCGCTGCAGGAAAAGATCAAGGACGCCTTCTTCACCTTCCCCTGGGAAGGCTCGGCGCTTAAAGCCGAGTTCAAGACCGAGGACCGGTTCGTGCCGATCACCTACCAGAAGGACTGGAGCGTGGTCCGCAAGATCGACTCAGCAAGCGGCGTGAAATACGCCTGCAAGTAATGATACGCCGCGGCAGGGGAGTCGGATGCTGCGCATCAAGGGTCTGACCAAGCGCTATCGCACCGGCGATCTTGCGCTCAAGGATGTCGACATCGAGGTGCCCGACGGACAGGTGATGGCCCTGATCGGGCCTTCCGGCGCCGGCAAGTCGACACTGATCCGCTGCATCAATCGGCTGGTTGAGCCGACATCCGGTTCGATCGCGCTTAATGACGTAAATATCGTCAAACTAGGCGCCGCCGAGCTTCGCCGTGCACGGCGCCGCATGGGCATGATCTTTCAGGAGTATGCGCTGGTTGAACGGCTCTCGGTTATGGAGAACGTTCTCACCGGACGGCTTGGCTATGTCGGATTCTGGCAAAGCTGGCTGCGGCGTTTTCCGCAGCCCGATATTGATGCAGCGTTCCGTCTGCTCGAGCGGGTGGGCCTCGATCACATGGCTGACAAGCGCGCCGACGAACTGTCCGGCGGCCAGCGCCAGCGCGTCGGGATCTGCCGCGCATTGATTCAAAACCCCGAATTGCTACTGGTGGATGAGCCGACCGCCTCGCTCGATCCGAAAACGTCACGGCAGATCATGCGGCTGATCCGGGAGCTGTGCGAAGAGCGCAAACTTTCCGCGATTATCAATATCCACGACGTGATGCTGGCGCAGATGTTCGCCGAGCGCATCGTCGGCCTGCGTCTCGGCGAGATCGTTTATGACGGTCCGCCCGACAAGCTGACGTCGGCAGTCCTCACATCGATCTACGGCGAGGAGGACTGGTCGGCAACGATCCGCAAGGTCGAAGAGGAATCCGCAGACGAGGAAGCCGACAACGTCGTGCCATTCGAAGTGCCTCGTCCCGACCGCGACCGCCTGGCAGGCCTGACGTGATGATTGATATCAGTCTGTTAATTGTCATGCCCGGCCTTGTGCCGGGCATCCACGTCTTGGCAAAGAACGACGTAGATGGCCGACTCAAGCCCGGCCACGGCGGTGGAGAGGCCGAATGTCGATAGCCACCGTCGCGCCCCGTCGCTGGAAAAGACCGCCGCTGATCAAATCAGCCTGGTTGCGCTGGGCGCTCCTGGCCGGAGCGGTGGTTTACCTCGCGCTGGTATTTCAGACCACCCCGGTGAACTGGACGCGGGTATGGGAAGGCCTGCCGCGCGGCGCTGCATTCGTGTCGGCATTTTTCCCGCCTGACTTCGTTAGCCGCTGGGACGAGATCGTTGAAGGCATCGCAGAAAGCTTATGGATGACCGTCATCTCCACCGTGATCGGCATCGCGCTGTCGATTCCGGTGGGAATAGGCGCCGCAAAAAACATTGCGCCGGCGCCGGTGTATTACTTCTGTCGCGCCGTGCTGGCCATTTCGCGCAGCTTTCAGGAAATCATCCTCGCGATTTTTTTCGTGAAGCTCTTTGGCTTCGGACCGTTCGCCGGTCTGGTTACGCTTTCTTTCGCCACCATTGGCTTTTACGGCAAGCTGCTTGCCGAGGACATCGAGGATATGGATCCTGCCCAGGCGGAAGCTGTGCGGGCGTCGGGCGCGAGTTGGCTGCAATGGATCAATTATGGCGTGCAGCCCCAAGTCATGCCGCGCATGATTGGGCTCGGCCTGTATCGCTTCGATATCAATTTCCGCGAATCCGCAGTGATCGGAATTGTCGGCGGCGGTGGCATCGGCGCCACCCTCAACACCGCATTCGACCGCTACGAATTCAGTTCGGCCGCCGCGATCATCATCGTGATCATCGCAATCGTGATGCTGTGTGAATACGGCTCCGGCTACCTGCGACGCTGGGTGCAGTGATGACCACGATCCCGGCACGGCCACGAACCTGGCAGCGTCGCGAGACGCGCGTTCAAATGATGATCTGGGCGGCCTGGCTGTTTGCCGTCGCCGTGTTTGTCGCCTGCTTCCAGCTTATTTCGGAGAAGACGATCTGGGCCTTTGTCTGGGATGCACCGCAGCAGGCGGCCGACCTTGCCGTACGCATGGTGCCACCGGACTGGCTTTATATCCGTACGCTCGGCCGACCGATCTGGGACACCATCAACATCGCGACCGTGGGCACTCTTGTCGCGGTGCTGCTCGCGATCCCTGTAGCCTATTGCGCTGCGCGCAACACCACGCCGAGCGTCAGTGTCGTGCGGCCCATGGCGTTGTTCGTGATTGTGTCGTCGCGTTCAATCAATGCGCTGATCTGGGCCTTGATGCTGGTTACGATCATCGGCCCCGGTGTCTTTGCGGGGATTATCGCAATCGCGCTGCGTTCCATCGGCTTCTGCGCCAAGCTGCTTTATGAGGCGATAGAAGAAATCGACGAAAAACAGGTTGAGGCAGTACGCTCGACGGGCGCGTCCGGCGCACAGGTGACGGCTTACGGGATTGTGCCGCAGGTTCTGCCCGCCTTTGCCGGCATCTCGGTGTTTCGCTGGGACATCAATATTCGCGAGTCCACCGTTCTTGGATTGGTTGGCGCGGGTGGAATTGGACTCGAGCTCAATGCCGCGATCACGCAACTCTACTGGACGCAGGTTTCGCTGATCCTGCTCGTTATCATTGCTACCGTGATCGTCAGCGAATGGGTATCCGCGAAAGTGAGGCACGCGATCATCTGACTCCGCTTGCTGGCCAAGATGAGCGGTCCTAAAATCATTCTGTGCAAAAACCCCGTGCGACCAGCCGCTGTCGAGTCATGACAAAGCAATCCTGTGCCGTTTCGATCGCCTGCATCCTGGGCACAGGTCTGGTGTCATCGGCCACCGTCTCTTTCTCCGCCAATGCTCAATCGGCTGATCTCGTTTTATGCGACCGGATCGCCGCCGACCCCTCCGATCCGGACAAGCCGGCTGACGTAAAAGGCACGGCCGAGATTGCGCCGTCCGATATCCCGACGGCGATCAAATTTTGCAAGACGGCATCGGCCTCGTCCCGACGCGCTCTTTACGAACTTGGCCGCGCCTACGCCGCGAACCGGCAGATGCCGGAAGCGATGGGCGCTTGGCGCAAAGCGGCCGACAAGGGAAGCTCGGCGGCGATGGTCGAACTCGGTGTGCTGCTTGGCACCGGAACCGGCGTCGCGAAGGATGAAGCGGCGGCGCGCAAGCTGTTCGAGCGTGCAGCCGAAGCCGGTAATCCCCGAGGCGTTAGCAATCTTGCTGCTCTTTCCGCCGGTGGTGGCGCGCCGTCCGATCCCGTCAAGGCCCGGGCCATGCTGGCGAAAGCGGCGGAGGCAAACTCCGCGGAGGCGCAATATCAGCTTGGACTGATGACCGCCGATGGCATCGGCGGCCCGAAGGACGATGCCGCAGCGCGGGCGCTCTTTGAAAAAGCCGCCGCGCAAAACCATCCCGGGGCAATGGAACGAATGGGCGCATTTGCCCAAAGTGGACGAGGCGGCGCGCAGGACTCGACGGCAGCAAAGGCCTATTACGAAAAGGCCGCGGCACTTGGCAACGCAGATGCCAAAGCCGCTCTCAAGCGCCTGGAATGTCCTTACGTCATTAAGGACAAGCGCGGGAGTCTCGTGACGACGCTCTGCTTCTGAGGGGCGCAATAAGGAAAAGCCGCCCTTTAGGCGGCCTTTCCAGGTCAGGTCCCATAGCCGTGGTGACAAGCCATGGCGACCATTCCCGGTACTCAACTCGCTGGCGTTTTTCGGGTTCACAACAAACCAGAAAATTTCTCGCGCTTTGGATCGCTGGAACTGGCGACGCCGTGTTCCTTATTCATGGAACATTCATCCGTCAATTCCGTTTGCTAGCCATGAGCGAACAGGCGACGACCAAACTAATCGGACTATCAGTATCCGCGATCTTTCTGATGATGCTGATGCTCCGCGCGATTACTTCTTGAATCCTCTACCCAAGTAAGGCGCCAAGCTCCTGAACCTATACTTCAGGATACGGTTATCCTGTTGGTTTTTTGCGGTAAGAGAAATAATGCAAATCCTCCGCGAGAGTGTCCTGACGTTAGTGCTTCTCGGCGCGGCGCCCGCCTTCGCCCAGGTGCCCTCACCGAATGCAACCACATCTGAACCCACCGCCGGCCAACCCTCGCCGGCGGAGACCGAAAACGCAAATCCCACACCGTCGGCACCTGCAATCGAAAATCCACGGCCCGCATCAAAGCTGGAAGAGTT
>DAISKM010000161.1:0-7297 GCA_036820945.1 Pseudolabrys sp. | reverse complement strand
GATCTATCAAGCGCTCGGCTGGCGGGTGCCGGTCATGGCGCACATCCCGCTCATTCATGGGCCGGACGGTTCGAAGCTTTCCAAGCGTCACGGTGCGCTCGGTATCGATGCGTACCGTGCCATGGGCTATTTGCCGGCCGCGATGCGGAACTACCTGGTTCGGCTCGGCTGGTCGCATGGCGATCAGGAGATTTTCAGCACCGAGGAAATGATCGCCGCCTTTGACCTACCGCAGATCGGGCGTTCGGCGGCGCGTTTCGACTTTACGAAGCTTGAGAGTCTCAACGGCCACTATATCCGCTCGAGCAATGACGCCAGCCTGGTCGCCGCAATCGAGGACCTCCTGCCACACATCGCCGGCGGACATGAGCTGGCGAGCAAAATGACCCCCGTGCTGCGCGCAAAACTGATGGCGGCCATGCCGGGACTGAAGGAGCGCGCCAAGACTTTAGTCGAATTGTTCGACGCATCGCGGTTCCTCTGGGCGAGCCGGCCGGTCGACGTCAACGAACAGGCCAAGACTTTCCTAACCAACGACGCCAAGGCCCTGATCCAAGGCCTCCTGCCGGAACTGGAGGCGATTTCCGAGTGGAATGCAGCTGTTGTCGAGGGTGTGGTGCGACCTTATGCAGAGCGTGCCGGCCTCAAGCTCGGTGCGGTGGCGCAGCCGCTGCGGGCCGCCCTGACCGGGCGCACGACTTCGCCGCCAATCTTTGACGTTCTCGCCGTGCTCGGGCGGGACGAGAGCCTGGCTCGCCTGCGCGACCAGATCGCAACATAAAAGTTTCATTGATCGAGCAAAGCGACAGGACAGCCCCTATATCCACGCCAGCAGGCGGCGGCGCTGTCTTGCAGCGCACACTTGGATGGGATACCCACAAAGCGGCCGGAACTTCCAACGCCCGACCCGGCGTCACGCCTGCCCGGCCATGATGTTTCCACGCGCAACGCTCGCGGCCAATTGAGGGCTCGACCATGGACGCCAAGACCAAGAATAAAACCGGCACGCTGACGGTCGGTAACAACAATTGGGACTTTCCAATCCTGCCCGGCACGGTCGGTCCCGAGGTCGTCGACATTTCGAAGCTTTACAGCGTGGCTGGGATGTTCACCTACGATCCCGGCTTCACCTCGACGGCGAGCTGCGAGTCCAAGATCACCTACATCGACGGCGACGAAGGCATCCTGCTTTATCGCGGCTATCCGATCGAGCAATTGGCCGAGCACGGCGACTTCCTGGAGACCTGCTATCTGCTGCTTTACGGCGAACTGCCGACCGCGGCGCAGAAAGCCGACTTCGACTATCGGGTGACCCGGCACACGATGGTTCACGAGCAGATGAGCCGATTTTTCCAGGGCTTCCGCCGTGACGCGCATCCCATGGCGGTCATGACAGGTTGTGTCGGCGCGCTGTCGGCCTTCTATCATGACTCGACCGATATCTCCGATCCTCACCAGCGTATGGTCGCCTCGGTGCGCATGATCGCCAAGGTGCCGACGCTCGCGGCCATGGCCTACAAGTATTCGATCGGCCAACCATTCGTATATCCGAAGAACGAGCTCGACTACGCCTCGAATTTCCTGCGCATGTGCTTCGCCGTGCCGACCGAGGACTACAGAGCCAATCCGGTTCTCGCGCGTGCGATGGATCGCATTTTCATTCTGCACGCCGATCATGAGCAGAACGCATCGACATCGACGGTACGGCTTGCCGGCTCGTCCGGCGCGAACCCGTTCGCGTGCATTGCCGCCGGCTGTGCATGCCTGTGGGGCCCTGCGCACGGCGGCGCAAACGAAGCCGCTCTCAATATGTTGCGCGAGATCGGTTCCGTCGGTCGCATCCCCGAGTTTGTCAGACGCGCCAAGGACAAGAACGATCCCTACCGGCTGATGGGCTTCGGCCACCGGGTCTACAAGCACTACGACCCGCGCGCCAAAATCATGCAGAAGACCTGCCACGAAGTCCTGGCCGAGCTTGGCATCAAGGACGATCCGCTTCTCGACGTGGCGATGGAGCTGGAGAAAGTCGCGCTGCACGACGACTATTTCATCGAGAAGAAGCTCTATCCCAATATCGATTTCTATTCGGGCATCACGCTGAAGGCGATGGGCTTCCCCACGACAATGTTCACCGTGCTGTTCGCCGTCGCGCGCACGGTCGGCTGGATCGCGCAGTGGAAAGAAATGATCGAGGATCCAAATCAGAAGATCGGCAGGCCGCGTCAGCTCTATACGGGCGCGACGCGACGGGATTATGCCCCGATCTCCCGTCGCAAATAATCCGAGCTAGACGCCTTTGCCGTTGCCTTTGCCGTTCAGCTTCGGCGCGGTCGCGCCGTCATAGGCCCATTGCACATAGGCGCCGGCCCAGGTGAATCCGCCGCCGAACGCGGCAAGCACCATTCTGTCGCCGCGCTTGAGCTTCGGCTCATAATCCCACAGGCAAAGCGGAATAGTGGCATTGGTGGTGTTACCGTACTTGTGGATCGTGACCATCACTTTTTCCATCGGCACGCCCATCCGCTCGGCGGTCGACTCGATAATTCTTTTGTTGGCCTGATGCGGAACCAGCCAATCGATCATGTCGGCGCGCAGATTGTTGCGCGCCATGATCTCACTCGACACCTCCGCCATCTTCGCGATCGCAAATTTATAGACAGCAGCACCTTCCTGATGGACGTAATGCAACCGGTTGGCGACCGTCTCGACGGTCGCCGGCATGCGGCTGCCGCCTGCTTTCTGGTGCAAATGGATCATTCCGGACCCATCTGAATGGATCGATGCATCCATGATGCCGCAGCCGATTTTATCGGGCTCAAGTAGGACGGCGCCGGCGGCGTCGCCGAACAGCACGCAGGTGGCGCGATCCTTGTAGTCGATGATCGAGGACATCTTGTCGGCGCCGACGACCACGGCCTTCCGCGCCGCGCCATTGGCAATGAATTGCGCCGCGATCGTGAGTGAATAAAGAAATCCAGAGCAGGCGGCCTGGACGTCGAAACTGCCGATATCGCGCACGCCGACCATGTCACAGACGAGATTAGCGGTGGACGGGAATTGCATATCGGGCGTCGTGGTCGCGCAGATCAGCAGATCGACCTCGTCCGGCTTCGTGCCGGCCTTTTGCAACAGTCCGCGCACGGCCTCCGCGGCCATAAACGACGTGCCCAGGCCCTCACCCTTCAAAATGTGGCGCTCTTTTATGCCCGTCCGCTCCGTAATCCAGGCATCACTCGTGTCGACCATGCGCGCCAGCTCGGCGTTGGTGAGCAGATCCGGCGGGAGGTATCCGTGGACAGCAGTGATCGAGGCGCGGGGGGAAAGGGTCAACGGCTGGATCCGGTTTCTGAGAATGACATACGCCTAACGGGGACCATCGAGCAAGTCATGCGGTCGCCGGGCCCAAAGCCGCCGATTCGTTCGATAAACGCGACTTTTGCCCGACAATATCGAGAACCAAAGCCGCGCTTCGATCGCTCGGACTTGCCTTGCCAATCTCCAGGATGCCGTCCAGACGCCCGAAGGCGTCGGTTTGACGGCGACGTTCGGGGGTATCGGTCAAGAGCGGGATCAATGCTGCTGCAAGTCGCTTTGGAGTGCAGTGCCGCTGCAAGAATTCGGGCACCACGTTTTCGCCGAGGACGAGATTGGCGAGGATCACCGAAGACACATTGAGAAGCAAACGTGCCGCGACTTCTTCAACCAGGGGTACCCTGTAGGCGGCCACCATTGGAACTCCGGCAAGCGCCAGTTCCAGCGTCGAGGTGCCGGACTTGGTCAGGGCCGCACGCGCCGTACGAAACGCCTCATGTTTATCATTGGGCTCGGTTACGACCCGCGCGGGCAGGCCCCATGCCGCGACAGCATCTCGCAGGACATCGGAAAGACTTGCCACAGCCGGCACGACAATCTCGAGCGGGCCACACTCATGGACGATGCGGGCCATCGCGGCGCCGAAGACTGGCGCCATGCGGCGAATTTCACCGCGCCGGCTGCCAGGCAAAACCAGGATCAGCGGCGGATCCGCGAGACGCAACCGTGTCTCAAGATCTTTAGGCCGCAAGTCGTCGAGACGTTCGGTGAGCGGATGTCCCACGTAGGTACAAGGCGGCCCGCCAAGCGTCTCCATGACCTTTGGTTCAAACGGCAGCAGTGCCAGCACGTGATCGACATATCGCCGCATGGACCGCGCGCGACCCGCACGCCATGCCCACACGGACGGACATACATAGTCGATGATCGGAATATCGCGTGCGCGCGCTCGCACGCGCTGCGCCACGCGATGGGTAAACTCCGGACTGTCGATGATGATCAAAGCGTCGGGCTTTGCCGAAACGACCGCGTCGGCTGTTTCGCGAATGCGGCGCAGGATTTTTGGCAAGCTCGCCGGAATTGCCGCAAAACCGATGATCGCAAGATCCCCAAGCGGGAAAAGGCTGGGCACCCCCGCGGCGGCCATGTGAGCGCCGCCGACAGCCGAAAACTGAACGCGCCCATTGGTGCGTTGCCTGATCGCCTCCACAAGTGAAGCACCGAGCCTGTCACCGGATTCTTCCCCGGCGACCAGAAAAATGTGCGGACTCATGGTGCGGTCCCGGACGGCACGCCGACGACAAAAATGGCGTTCCGATCAGCCAACTCGATGAGCCGTGCCGGTTCGGCGACAATCGTGCTGCCGGCAAGTACAGCGATGCCCGCAAGTCCTGCTCGAACGACGCCTTCAACAGTCTGCGGGCCGATCGACGGCAGATCAAAGCGACGGTCCTGCGCGGGCTTGGGAGCCTTCACCAGGGTGCCTGTGCCAGGCCGCGCACGCAGACGGCCGTTCGTCCGCATCTCTGCGATGCGCGCGAGCATGGCATCGGTTCCTTCGGCCGCCTCCACCGCAAGAATGTGGCGACCCGCAACCACGACCGCTTGTCCGATGTCGAATTTTCCCGCCGCGCGCAGATACTCAAGCCCCAGCGCGATGTCCCCGCGGTCGAGCTCGGACGGCTGCGCGCGAGCAAGGGTCCCCTCTTGGATCAGGATATCCGGCGCAATCTCGTGAGCACCGACCAGCCGCAAGCCTTCGTCCTCCAGTAGCTTGCCCATGCTGCTCAGCAGATGGTTATCGCCGCCACGATAGGCCGCAAACACGCGCGGCAGGACAGTGAGCCCTTTGAGATCCGGGTGCACATGCCATAGCGATGGCCGAACCAGGGAGCCGATGAAAACCACGTCCCGACAGCCGGCAGCGCGTACGAGGCGCAGAAATTTGCCGATTTGACCAATGTGGACCCAGTGGTGCGGGTATCGCTCGACCGCAAGGCCCTCCGCAGCACCGCGCAGCGGAAAAAGCAACACCGGTCTTCCGTTGCTCGCGACTTGGTCCGCCACGGTCAGCGGGAGGCTGCCGCCTCCGCAAAGCATCGCGAGCGGACCTTCGTCCCCACCTGCGTGCCGGCTGTTCATGCCTCCTCTTCCGTCGCGCTGCGCCTGATGGCCATTGTCAGCGGCCGATTTCCAGAGCGAATGAATTCGATGATCTTGCCGATCAACGCATCGCCTCCATACTCCGAGGCCACGTGGTCAACCCGCGCCCGAAATTCACCCTCCCCAAAAAACAGCGATCGATACGCCGATCGGACACGTTGAATGTCGGCTTTGGCCAGGCCGCGCCGACGCATGCCGACTATATTCAGGCCAATCAGATCGGCGAGTGGCCCATGAGCCATGCCGTAAGGAATGACGTCGGCGCGCACTCCGCTCAGGCCTACAATCATGGCGCCTTCGCCGATGCGGACGAATTGCCGTACCGCTACTCCGCCACCGAACACGACGTGGTCGCCAATCTGGACGTGGCCACCGAGAAGAATGTTGTTGGCAAACACAACGTAGTTCCCGATCTTGCAGTCGTGCGCGACGTGTGCGCCTACCATGAAAAAACAATTGTTGCCGACTTCGGTGACGCCGCCGCCGTCCTCGCTTCCGGTATTCATCGTCACATTTTCGCGGATGTCGCAGTCGGCGCCAACAACAAGCCTGGTCGGTCCACCGCGATAGCTGTACGACTGCGGAGGAGAACCAAGCGAAGCAAATGGATGAATGACGGTGCGGGGACCGATCGTCGTGTGACCGGCAAGATTGACATGGCCCAGCAAGCGGCAGCCGTCGCCGATCCTGACGTTTGCCCCGATTGTGCAATACGGACCAATCGAGACATCTTTTCCGATCACGGCCCCGGCCTCGATCCGAGCCGAGGGATCGATCATATGGGCAGTCATGCGTCAGAAAGCATCGCACCGACTTCGGCTTCCGCGACGATCTGTCCCGCCACTTTCGCCTCGCCGCGATACCACCACATTGATTTGCGGCGCGTGATCCGATCCATGTGATACTCGATTGTGTCTCCCGGGCGCACCGGCTTGCGGAATTTCGCCTTGTCGATCGTCAGAAAGAAAACCGATGCCGGTTTGGTAGCCGTGGATGCGATGCACAGCACGCCCGCCGTTTGCGCCATTCCCTCGATCATCAACACGCCGGGGAATACCGGGTCTCCGGGAAAGTGGCCCTGGAAATGCGGCTCGTTGATCGTCACGTTCTTGATGCCAATGCCATGCTCGTCGCCCCTGATATCGATCACCCGATCGACCATCAAAAACGGGTAACGGTGCGGCAGCATTTTCAGAATGACCGTGATGTCGGCCGCCTCGAGTGTTGTCACGATTTTGTTCATGACACGATCTCAGTCATCCGCCGCTGACCCACCGCTACCCTGTTGCCGCGCAAGCCGCTCGAGAATCTTCATCTCGCGGAACCATTGCTTGACCGGCTTGGCTGGAGTGCCGCCCCACCGCGCGCCCGGCGGCACATCGCCATGCACGACGCTGATTGCCGCGATCTGCGCTCCCTCGCCTATCGTGACGTTGTTATTCAGTCCAACACGCGCACCCAGCACGACAAAGTCCTCGAGAGTGGAGCTCCCTGAAATTCCCGTCTGCGCAACGATGACGCAATGCCGGCCAATGCTGACATTGTGGCCCACCTGAACCAGGTTGTCGATCTTTGTGCCCTCGCCGATGACCGTGTCACGAATTGCACCACGATCGATGGTCGTGCCGGCCCCGATCTCGACGTCGTCCTGTATGATCACGCGCCCGACCTGCGGCACCTTGAGATGGCCATTGCCGCCCATCACGAATCCAAAGCCGTCCTGACCGATCTTGCAGCCAGGATGGATGATGACTCGATCGCCGATCAGGGCATTGGTCAGCGTCGTATTCGAACCGATCGAGCAATCGCGCCCAATCCGGAC
>DAISKM010000160.1:0-7309 GCA_036820945.1 Pseudolabrys sp. | reverse complement strand
CTGTGTGTGTCACCCCCTTATACCCCCCGGAGGAGAGACACAGGTGTCGATCCTCCCTAGGGGTCGGATCACCTGTGTCTCTCCCCCGGCTGGGGCGATTGGAAAAGGAAAGAGCAACAAATGATGGACGACGAAGACACGATTATCGGTCAGCAGTGGCAGCAAGTCGCCATCAAAACTCAAAAGGCAGGCCCATGGGGGATCAAATCAGAAACCCCATGACGACGAGCGAGCCAAGGTGTACGAAAAAAAAGGGAGAGCAAAAATGCATGACAACGAAGACGACGATCTCGTGCTGGGAAAGACCGCTGATGGCAGAACTGTTTCGATCGATGAAGTCATGGAGAATGCCGGTCTGACGCACGGGAGCTTCTACCGGCATTTCAGGGACAAGGACGAACTCTATGCCGAAGCTGTCCGCCGATTCCTTTGCGCCGACGCGCCCAAGCCCTGGCAACCCAAGAGGTCCAAGGGATGGCACGCAAGCCGCGCAGCCAGCGCATCGTTGATGCCTACTTTTCCCGAGACCATTTCGACGACCGCGAAACGTGCTGTCCCTTGATCGCGCTGCCATCGGATGTCATGCGCAGCAGCAATGCGGTGAAAGGAGCGTATCGCGAGGTATTGGAAAAACTGATCGACATTTTCTTAGAGGACTTGGATGCGCCCCAACGCCGTGAACGCGCACTTGCACTTGCCGCCTTGTGCATTGGCGGCATCGTCGCGCCGAAATGCGTAGACGATCCGGCACTGGCCGACCGTTTGCGGCGTGCCGCGCGCCGGGAGGCGTTGCGCATCGGCGGCTGGAACCGCCAACTACCGTATGCTGGAGCGGAAGACGCTGTCGAGCGGGTCGCGAGTTAGTTGGCATCTTCCCATGTCGCCGCGCGAACCGTATCCCCAGAGCTGTCGATCGCAAAACGAATTTCTGCTTGCGGACATGGCAATCGCAGAAAGAAATGTCTCTTAATGTCCGCTTCCAGCCCAAAGCGGATATTCCAATCGTGACCCCTGACGTCCGTTTCGGGGGATAAAGCGGACGTTGTTCGAAAATCAGGGATGTCCGCTAACGACCCAAAGCGGACGTCAATCATTTATTTACCGCTACGATAGTTTTTCTTGAGCCTTCGAATGGCGATGAGATGGCCCAGTCCGGGGTCGCGCTGCCGAGTGACGATGGAGCTGACTGCGATATTGCCCAGGCGAGAGATCGAACCAGCGTCTGCAGGCGCGAAAAAAACTACTCTGGTCGGCGAAACCGAGCAGATAGGCCGCTTGCGCGAGCGAGAGGTGGAGTCGGCCGAGGTACTGCTCGGCTAGTTCGCGGCGCGTATCATCCATGAGCTGGATGAAAGATGTCCCTTCCTCTTCGAGACGCCGCTGCAGCGTGCGTTCACTCATGCAGAGTTCGCCTGCGATCTCATCGCGTTTTGGCTCGCCGTCGGGCAAACGTCGGATGATCATCTCGCGCGCCCGGTAGCTTATCTGGGCGTGATCGAAATGTTGCAGATATTCGCCGGCAAAGCGTTCGTGCAACTCCGCGAGCAAGGGATTCGATGTCGGAAGGGCCGCTCTCATATCTGCCTTAGCAAAAAGCAAGCTATTGCGGAGGGCATCAAACGACACCGGACAGGAAAAAGCAGCCCGGTAAGGGAGAGGATCAATCGGTGCAGGATACGGCAGTTCTATCGCGATTGGATTGACGTTGCGCCCGCTGATCCATCGGCAGAAGCCGATCAGTGTGACGAGAATAAACTCAATGCGCTGCCGCGGTATTGGCCGATCGCCCCCGAGGAGCACAAATGTCACCCGATATCCCGCTTCTTCTTCATCCATTGCCATCGTAAACGCGTCGCTGAGGATCAGCAGATACCGTATCAAGCGCTCGAAAGCGCCATGCAGGTTGGCACAAGACATCATCGTATAGCCGACCACATCGAAGCTCGCGGGTCTCACTACATTATGCTGCGCGAGCCCGATGGCTGGATTGCCTGATCGCTCAACGGCGAGTTCCCACAGGTGGCTGATTTTTTCGGTCGGCAGGCGCGCGTCAGGTGCCTCTAAAGCGGCAGGATCGATGCCGGCCGCAACGAGTAAGGCGCGCGCATCAAGGCCCTCGGCGGCCAGCATGTCCGCGATGCCCTTCACCCGGACCGCGGAAGTCGTCTGCTTGGTCATCCTTCGCCCCTCCCAGAAGCGTCGGTTGGCCTTGTGGGGTCATTAAATTGGCCGCCTCGGTTACTGACGTGCGACCAGCTGACGTCTAGCGTCGCAGCCGCTCCGTTCCGAGCGAAAATCACCGGCCCTAGTCCGAGGGACCATGCCATGGAATCGCATCCTGCGCCAAGGAACCTCCCTGGAGAGGTGGCAAAGACGGCAAGCTGCCCGCCCGGTGCTGCGCCATTCCGGGCTGTCGAGGGCGATTTCTACCAGATCGCGCAACTCGTCGAGGCGACGGATCAGGCGCTGCTTAGCCGGGTACGGGCGTTTGCGGAAGAACGGGTTGCACCCGTTATCAATCAATATTGGGGCCGCGCCGAATTCCCGTTCGAACTCATTAAAGAGTACGGCACACTAGGGATTGCGGGCACGCCGTACAGGGGCTTTGGCTGCCTTGGCAAGAGCACGCTTCTTGACGGTCTCGTCATGATGGAGCTCGCGCGCATCGATTGCTCCGTCGCGACATTCCACGGCGTTCATAGCGGCCTCGCGATGGGATCAATCTATCTTTGCGGCTCGGATGAGCAAAAACAGCGCTGGTTGCCTGCGATGCAACGAGCCGAAAAGATTGGCGCTTTCGGACTTACGGAGCCCGAGGTTGGATCCGGTGCGGCCCGTGGCCTCACGACGACAGCTCAGCGCCGAGGCAAAGAGTGGAATCTGAATGGCCAGAAGCGATGGATCGGTAACGCGACCTTTGCAGACTTGACAATCATCTGGGCACGCGATGTCGACGACGATCAGGTGAAGGCTTTCGTGGTCGAGAAAGGCACGTCAGGCTTTTCGACGGAAAAGATGAAACACAAGATGGCGCTCCGTGTCGTGCAGAATGCAACAATCAATCTCCAGGACTGCCGTGTGCCGGACGAGAATCGGCTCGTGAAGGCTTCTTCCTTTAAGGACACGGCGGCGGTTCTGCGCATGACGCGCGCCGGTGTGGCCTGGGAAGCGGTGGGATGCGCGCAAGGCGCCTACGAGCATGCATTGCGTTATGCCTGTCAACGCAATCAATTCGACCGGCCGATCGCCGGGTTTCAACTGGTGCAGGATCTGCTCGTGCGAATGCTTTCGAATGTAACAGCGTCGCAATGCATGGCGCTGCGTTTGTCCCAACTGCAGGACAGCGGCCTGATGAAAGAAGAACACGCCTCATTGGCTAAAGCTTTTTGCACAGTAAGAGCGCGAGAGACGGTTGGCTGGGCGCGCGAGCTGCTCGGTGGAAACGGTATCCTGCTGGATCACAACGTCGCCCGCTTTGTCGCCGATGCCGAGGCCATTTACTCTTATGAAGGCACGCGCGAAATCAATTCGCTGGTCGTCGGCCGCGCCATCACCGGAATTGGCGCATTTGTTTAAGGTATTTCGCGCGCTCTCGTCTTGAGTTCGGTTCCCTCGGACACCTGCAGCGCAGATTGGTCCTATCAGGTCAATAGATTGGCCCCTTCAGTCACTGACAGCGCGCACGGCAAGGTTTAACAAATCCGAACCGCGTTGGCCTTTAGCCCCGGCGCCTAACAGACCGCACGCCGGATAAGAACGAAACCGCGTGACTGCGATAGATGGAGGGGAGATTGTCAAACAAGTGCTGGCTTGCCGCCTATGGCGATCGAATTCCAATTGCTATCAGCCCGGAAGCCCACGTTTCGGTGCTGGGGATGCTCGAAAGCGCCATGCGCACCTTTGCAGATAAGACAGCGTTTCGATGCTTCGGCCAAACGCTGACCTATGCCGACACAGATCGACTGTCGCGCCAGTTCGCCGCGTACCTGCAGGCCAGGCTTAACGTCAAGAAAGCTGATCGTATCGCTGTCATGCTTCCCAATATTCCGGCCTTTCCGCTTGCCCTGCTGGGAATCATCCGTACCGGCGCCGTCCAGGTGAATGTCAATCCGCTCTATACGCCGCGTGAACTTGAGCACCAACTTAACGACGCTGGCGTCGAAGTTATTGTTGTCTTCAACGGCGTCTCGGCGACGCTCGCTGAAATTATCGACAGGACAGCGGTCAAGACTGTGATCAACGTTGGGCTGGGCGATGGCACCGGCGCATCAATTTCCAGTCCGCGCGTCGACAGTCGACTCGCGAATGTCATCGCCTTTTCCGATGCCCTCGCTCAAGGCGCGAATCTCGCGTTCAAGCCAGTGGCCCTGTGTGGAGACGACCTGCTCTTCCTGCAATATACCGGCGGGACGACCGGCGTTTCGAAGGGCGCTGCTCTGTCGCATCGTAACCTCGTCGCGAACACCGAACAGTTCAAGGCCTTCATGACGGACGCCTTGCGTCCCGGAAAAGAAATCGTGGTCACGGCGCTGCCGCTCTATCACATCTTTGCGCTGATGGTGAATTTCATCTCCTGCTTCTCAATTGGCGCAGAAAACTGGCTGGTCCCAAATCCGCGCGACATGGATGGCTTCGTCGAAATTCTTCGCGGCGCGCGCTGCACCGTCTTCACCGGAGTGAACACGCTTTATAATGGGCTAGTGACGCATCCGAAGATTGCGGAAGTGGATTTCACCGGCTTGCGCGTGGCGATCGGTGGGGGTGCGGCCGTTCTCCCCACGACATCTGCGAAATGGAAGACGCTGACTGGAAGGGACATCCTCGAAGGGTATGGCCTGTCGGAAACCTCTCCGATCCTAACTCTCAATCCGGTGACGACTGTCGGGTTCACCGGGACAGTCGGGCTGCCGTTTCCATCGACAGACATTAAACTGCTCGACGCCAACGACGTGGAAGCACCATCCGGCGAGCCTGGCGAAATCTGCGCCAAAGGCCCACAGGTGATGAATGGCTACTGGCAAAAACCCGAGGCCAACGCGGCTGCGTTTACCCCCGATGGCTACTTCCGCACCGGAGACATTGGTGTGTTCGACGACCGGGGGTTTCTCAAAATCGTCGATCGCAAGAAAGACATGATCATTGTCTCGGGCTTCAACGTCTATCCAAATGAGGTCGAAGCCGTCGCCGCGGCCTGTGCCGGCGTTGCGGAATGTGCCTGTGTCGGACGACCGGACGAAAAGGCCGGCGAAGCGGTTAGGCTGTTTGTCGCTAGGGCCCTAGGCGCAACAATCACCGAGGCCGATGTGATCGCCTACTGCCGCAGCCAACTCGCGGCGTACAAGGTGCCGAAAGAGGTGCGCTTCCTCGAAGCCCTGCCGAAGTCGAACGTGGGCAAGATCCTGCGCAAGGATCTGCGCGTAATTCCGTAAGACGGCAGCCAACATGGAGATATCCAACTATAACATGACGACGATCCCCCAATTCGTGGGCCGCGAGCTAGGCGTCTCGGACTGGGTGACTATGAGTCAGGATCGCATCAATCAGTTCGCGGCTTGCACCGGCGATCAACAGTGGATCCATGTCGATGTCGATCGCGCCAAGCGCGAGAGTCCGTTCGGCGGTCCGATCGCTCACGGCTACCTCACCCTTTCTCTGGTCGCTGCGCTGGTAACGGAAATCGGTGTGATCCCGCCGGATGCCGCGACCGGGCTCAATTACGGCCTGGACAGGGTCCGTTTCATTGCCCCCGTGAGGACCGATGCACGTGTGCGCATGCGCACGGCTCTAACCTCGGCCGAGCCGCAGAACGGTGGACGCATGCTCCTCAAGCTTGAAAGCACGCTCGAGATTGAAGGCGAGGCAAAACCTGCGCTGGTCGCTCAAGTTCTATGCATGTTGATAGGCAAACCCAATGCGTCGTTGTGAGAGCGGTGCACCTGGATTTCCCCAAGGCGGGCGACGCGATGGCAACGGATGATGACATCCAGGAACAGGCTGTCCAGCACACAGTGGCCGCCAATCCGCTGATTGGTGTGCGCGGCGATGACATCTTCGGTTCGGCACGCATCTTGGTCAGCCAGATCTTCAATAATCCTGCAATCGCCGCGCAGCACTATCTGTCCTTTCTCGGTGAGCTCGGTCGCATTGTAACGGGCCACTGCGAGCTTGCGCCCAGCGCCACGGACAAGCGTTTTTATGATCCGGCATGGAGAGAGAGCGCGGGCTATCGAGGGCTGGCGCAGTGTTATCTGGCTTTTGGCGACGCACTCAACCGGTTCATCGACGAGGCAAAAATGAACAAGCGGGACGCCGAGCGTGTGCGCTTTGTTGTTTCGCTCATCCTCGACGCGGTGTCGCCCACGAATTCACTTGTGGGCAATCCTGCGGCGTTAAAGAAGCTCCTTGACACCGGCGGCGCCAGCGTCGTGCATGGATTAGAAAATTTTATTGGCGACCTCGCGCGCAATGGCGGCCTGCCGGCCCAGGTCGACACGCGAAAGTTCGCTGTAGGCAAGAATCTTGCGACGACACCGGGCTCGGTTGTGTATCGCAGCCCGGTCATGGAGCTCATCCAGTATCGCTCCCTGGGAAACGAGGTTCACAGACGGCCACTTTTGATTGCCCCACCGCAAATCAACAAGTTCTATGTCTTCGACCTCGTGCCCGAAAAGAGCATCGTTCAGTTTGCGCTAAAGGGCGACTTACAGACCTTTGTCATCAGCTGGAAAAACCCCACGCCCGCCGAAAGCCATTTCGGCCTCGACACCTATGTCGGCGCGCTGGAAAAAGCCGTGGACGTAATGCGCGATATCACCGGCAGTACGGACGTCAACATTTGGGGCTCGTGCTCTGGCGGCATCACAACGTCCGCCTTGTTGGGAAATCTCGCGGCGCGGGGTCAAGCTAAAGTTTGCAGCGCCACCATCGCTGTATGTGTGCTCGACATGTCGATGACTCAAAACACTACAGCAGGCATTTTCGTGACGCCGGAATCCATCGTTGCGGCGAAAAGTGCTTCGCAGGGCGCGGGCGTGGTCGAAGGAAGAGATCTGGCGCGCATGTTCGCCTGGATGCGACCCAATGATCTGATTTGGAATTATTGGGTGAATAATTACTTGCTGGGCAATACGCCGCCGGCCTTCGACATCCTCTACTGGAATAACGACACAACGCGACTGTCCGCACGCTTACACGCCGATTTTCTCGACCTCATCGATGCCAATCCGTTCGTCAATGCCGGCCGGCTTGACGTGCGCGGCATGCCGCTCGACATGCGCCGGGTCAGTATGGACAGTTATATCGTCGCCGG
>DAISKM010000159.1:5654-7324 GCA_036820945.1 Pseudolabrys sp. | reverse complement strand
TCTTGCCAACTCGGCGCCGTCCACACATGGCACTTAGCGGACATTCCAACCGTAGCCGCGAATGTCCGCTTTCAGAGTAAGAGCGGACATCGCGTACTCGTCGGGACTTCTCCTTTTGACCCAAAGCGACCTACTTCGCGTCGTGAAATATGATGCCAAGCGTGTGACGCATCCCGCTTCGAATACGGCTTACGCCATGCCGGAGATTGACGCGATATGTGCCTCTCGTACCTTGAACGGGCCTATGGTGTACTGCGAAGGCCACCGCATCACCCTGGCGCAGCGGAACCACCTCGGCTCGGCTTTGCATTCGCGGACGTTGCTCCGTTAGGACGAACTCTCCGCCAGTGAAATCGTCCCCTGGTTCGGAAAGCAGGATCGCAACCTGGAGCGGGAAGGCGAGGTCGCCGTAAAGGTCCTGATGCAGGCAGTTGAAGTCTCCCGCGACGTACTGCAGCAACAGCGGCGTCGGGCGGGTCTGACCTTCATCGTGACACTTCTTTAGGAAATCAGCGTGGTGCTCGGGGTAGCGCTGACCAATTCCCATGCGTTCGCTCCAGTCGTTGGCGACCTTAGCGAGGTGTGGATAAAGCGCCGTGCGCAGACCACCAACCAAATCGGGCAGTGGATATTTGAAATAGCGATATTCGCCTCTGCCAAAACCATGTCGTCCCATGTAAATATGGCTTCGAAAGTGAACTTCGTCGTTGTAAAGCTGGGCGACCTCACGGCATTCCTCTGATGAAAGAAGCCTTTCCATCACGGCGCAGCCATAACCGCCGAGTTCTTGCGACAATGCCTCCCAATCGTACCTGGAGAGGCGCTGCTCTGCTGAGCGAGCGGTGGTCATTGTTCGAACAACTGACGCAAAATTCATGGCAACGCCTCCTTTGGACGGAGACATTTCTATTGCAGAGCGGGCCGCTACTCACTCCGCTACTTGCTTTCGAATTGAGTTAACGCGCAATTAGTTGCAGCTAACCGACACGCGTGACGGAGATTTCATCGAGATGAAAGACTTCACCAGAGATCAGCGTAAATTCGATAATGCCGTTACCGAGCGCGGCCCACTGAGCAAGGCCCTCTCTAGTTAATTGCTTGGCATACGACATGAATGCCATCTTCGCTGGATCCGCATAGACAGCCGTCGTGAGCCGCTCTTGCGCTAACGTCGCGTAGATCTTCTTGCGGTGCCGCACGGGTCGAACCTTGATCGTGCGCGACATCACTTACCCCGCCCTTAAAGTGCCACGCGAAAAGTGAGATTGATCCGCTGCCGCCCTAGCTTTCGTGCACGCCATCTTTCAGAGGCAAAACACCGTGGTAGCAAAGGCGCGACGCGCCGCCCCATACGGCGACATCGCCGTGTTGCAGGGCATAGCTGCGAACAGGATCAGTCCGCTTAACGCCCCCGAACTGGAACCTTGCTGGCAGGCCTAATGACAATGAGACAATGGGATTTGCCAATTGCTGCTCATTTTTGTCCTGATGCAATGACAGCCGCGAACCGGGTTCGTAGCGATTGATCAGGCAGGCGTCGGGTACAAATTTCTGGTAACCAGCTTCTGCTGCGGCCGCGGCCGCGACCGCGCGAAACACCTCAGGCAATGCGGGCCACGGCAGGCCGCTGCCGGGATCAACGTGGTCGTATCGGTAGCCGGTCCGGTCGG
>DAISKM010000159.1:0-5554 GCA_036820945.1 Pseudolabrys sp. | reverse complement strand
GCAGTTGGTCATCGAGACTGACATCGGAAAGCCTCCCGGCGTCACCATGTGACGAAACGGCGCTTGCGCTGTAACCGCTTGCAATGCGGCCAGCAACGCATCCTCGAAAGCGAGTGCGTTTCCATGAAGCACAACCGCGCCCGCCGCCATACTTTCTCGTGATGGGCGGAGTGCCTCGACCCACTCAAAAAGATCAGCCATCGCGTTTCAGTTACCCAGTCACGCTCTTTTTTTCCCGATCAATAAGCCCGCGTTTCCGCTCCACGCCCCAGGCATATCCAGACACAGAACCGTCGCTTCGAACAACCCGATGGCACGGGATCGCCACCGCAACTTTGTTGGCGGCGCAGGCCGTTGCGACGGCCCGAACGGCCTTCGGTGCGCCGATTTTGCGTGCAAGTTCGGCGTATGTGACCGTCTTGCCGACTGGTATTTCCCGTAAGGCGCGCCACACTTTCTGTTGAAAGGCCGTTCCGCGGATGTCGAGTGGAAGTTCGAGGTTGTGGCCTGGGACTTCAACGAGGCCAACGACGCGGGCAACCAGCGCCTCATATCCTTTGTCAGCGCCAACTAGTTTTGCCTTTGGGAAACGGTCTTGCAGGTCACGAACAAGTTTGTCCGGGTCATTTCCCAAAAGGATCGCGGCAATCCCTTTTTTGCTCGATGCAACTAGGATCGCGCCCAACGTACACTCGCCAACCGCAAAACGGATTTCCTCGTTGGCACCACCCGCGCGGTATTGCGTCGGCGTCATGCCGAGCATCTTGTTAGACTTCTCGTAAAAGCGACCGCTCGAATTGAAGCCTGCATCGTAGATTGCCTCGGTTACACTGTGGCTGTTCATGAGACCCTCTCTAATCCGTTTTGCGCGGTCTTCATCCGCGTATTCCTTTGGGGTGAGGCCCGTCGTTGCTTTAAACAGGCGATGAAAATGACTTGGGCTTCTTCCGACTGCCGAGGCCAAGTCGTCTAGCGATGGCATTTCTTCGTTCCTTTCGATCAGGCGGCATGCTCTCGCAACGAGGCCCGCGTTTTCCGCGTCGACCGAAAGACCGTCCGGTTTGCAGCGCTTGCAGGGACGGAACCCTGTCGCTTTCGCGCTTTCGAGCGTGTCGTGCAACTGCACGTTATCTGGATTGGCGGTTCGCGACGGACATGACGGACGGCAATAAACGCCGGTCGTTACGACCGAATACCAAAATTCTCCATCTGCGGCGCGATCACGGGCCACAACACGCGCCCAGCGAGGATCGTCAGCGATTGCTGTCTTGCAGGGGTTCGAATTATTTTCCTTCATCGTCGTAAATCCATGTCGGCATTTATGCTCTAGATATGCCGAACGTGCGTCCCGCACGCGCTCCGGCCCTTGCTTTCAAATTAGAGAAAGTAGTTCGCTGCCGCTGGTTTGGAGTGGGCTAGTGTCGGCAGAACAGAAGCGAAGCAGCAACCCGATTTCTGGTCGAAAGATCTCTGGTCACTTCGAGGCCCGCGCGACCCGCGGGCCTCATTCGAGATTGCAGAACAGTCTGTGGTCAGGGTCAGACGGTCTTTAAAAGACCAAGTTGCGTAAGTGCCGTAACACCGTCATCGAGGCCAATTTCCTCGATGATCTTGCCGTCTTTAATCCGCAGGACCGTCGTGCCAGTGAAGCGCATCTTTCGGCCGGTAGCCGCGGACAGAGAGCCGGCCAGAAAGTCACTGAACGCCGGACCGGTATGCGTGCCGCCACCTTCCCACTGACCAACGACATAGTCGCCCTCCGCAATGAGGTCGGCCGTGCCCCAGAAGTTGAGGTCCGGGAACGCCCGGCGAAAGTCACTCTGGAATGCCTTAATGTCCTCGCGGCCACGCCGTGGTTCGTGGAGCGAATACTTCAGCAACATGTCAGGTGCGGCCAGTTCGTCCACGATGGCGAGATTGCAGGTCTTACCCCAAAAATCGGTGAACCAGCGGCCAACGACGGCCTTGTTGTCTTGTTCCTTGCTCATTCGGATGCCCTTTCTTGCGGTGTTGGAAAAGTCACTGACTTCAGTAAGTGAAGGGCAAAACGAGTAGTCGAAGACACCGCGCTGCAAGCTCCGCTTCTTGCCGGGGTATCAAATCTTCTCATCAGATTGGGGGGAGCGCGGGACAAAAGTTTTTTCAATTCAAAAGCAAGAAGTAGATTTTTCGAACTGGACGCCCGTCATAAGACCGAGGCGCTAGAGGGTTCCGCTTCGATGGAAATCAGATGCTAACTAAGAACACCAATTTGCCGCCATTTCTCTCCCTTCACAGCATCGCAGCCGCACGTGGCGATGGTCTGCACCCCGAGTTGCTTGTCCTTTTCAATCGGCTCGCTGCCGGTGTTGCCGACAGCCTGGCGGAGTTCGCTGAACTCCCAGTGGGGTGCGAACTCAGACCTGAGAAAGAGTGAGGGCACAGCGGAAAAAAAGCAGACTTAGCGCGTTACGATCTTCCAGTTTTACAATTCAAAAAATTGTCTTTAGCGCTGTTTGGCGCCGTTAGAAAAGTTTGGCAGTGCAAGTTATTGAAATTGCTAGCTCGTTACACAACTCTCGGAGCTGCCAATCGCTGGCCAACTGCCACTCGATCGCGGCGCGGGAGAGTGTCCGCCGAGTAGCGACTATTCGCTTCCATCTCGACTGACGTTATTTCGAGCTGAGCGACGCGTCATGGCCCGAAGCGGACCTCTCGCCACGTCTGCTTTTGCTCCGCTATTCGGGGACAAGCGGACATCAGTGAGCGATGGCCCAACTGTGGCGGTTTATGAGTACACGCCCTAGTACCGCGAAAAAATGTCCGCTTTAGGTAAAAAGCAGACAATGTGCAGCGCAAAAGGTCATGTCCGCTTTACCCCCGAAAGCGGACATAGCTCCAGCAAGCCGCAATGTCCGCTTTGGGTCAAAAGCAGACATTCCGGGCCGTCAACTGTGATGGCTGCTTTACGTCCAAGTCAGAAATTCGTAGCTGTTAGCGGCATGTCCGCTTTGGGCCTTAGCGGACAAAACGCCGTGTCGGCCCCGTGTCCGCCGTGTCTGCATAATCTCGGAAGAGCCGCGCCTTGCGGTTGTCAGGTGCTCCCCACATCTTGATTATCAGGCGGCGGACTGGAGGGAGAGCGGCACGCGGCCTCAACCCCAAGGAGGCTGCAGCGCGACCGCTGATTTCAATTCATGTCTCAGAACGTCAGTCCACAACACCTGCTGGAAGGTGCCGCCTATGCCCTGGAGCAGTGCGGTCTCCTGCTGCGCGACGCGAACACGCTCTACCGGGCCAAGGCGTATGCGAGTGCCGTAGTCATGGCCGCCTTCGCCCGAGAGGAGCTCGGCAAATGGAAGCTGCTTCTCGAACTTCGAAAGGACGTCGTAGGCGGAAAGAAGCAGGTCGCGGTCGATGACATAAAAAAGGCCCTCGATGACCACGTGGTGAAGCAGGCGGCCGCGATGCTGAGCGTCACTTTGCGGGCTAACCAAGATTCCGGTCTGGGCAAGGTACTGAATGCCAGGATAAGCGCCAAGCCGGGCAGCCGAGAATGGAACGCTGCGGAGAAACAGATCAAAGACATAGATAACGCTAAGAAGAAGCGGGTCCCCCATGATCGGCACGGGCAACGCACATCCGCGCTATATGTCGACCCAGTGTCCTCCACTGAGTGGAACAGGCCGACTGAAAAGATCACCCAGGACTTTGCGCGGGATTTTCTAACCGACGCCGCGAACGACTACTCGATCCAAAGCCAGCAGCGTTATGGCACACCGGAGCTAACCAAGGACGATGATCCCGAGTTGTTCACCGCGCTGACAAGGTGGGCCGACCGCCCGACGATGCCAATCCCAGAGCGGCCAACCTAGGTGGTAGAGCAGCAAAAGAAGACCGCGGGATTGGCCAAAATCGCGAGCGTGATCACAGCGAGCATCGTGATTGTCGCGGCTGTTCTCTGGTTGGCGAGGTGAGGGCCTCGGCCCAGTGTCCGCGCTTTGGGCCATAAGCGGACATTTCGGTGCCGTTGCGCAATGTCCGCTAGGTGAAAGCGGACATTACTCAGCGAACGGATCGATGCCATCAGGTGGGGTACGGTTGTAGAGGATAGACACTAGCATATTGCCCGGTTCTGAGGTTGCGTCGGTGCGGCAGGCCGCAACCTCACCGTCTACGACGCTGGTATATTCCGCGACGACTTCGCCGAACGCATTGCGCTGAACGGCGATCTTTTGCCCGGCTACGACCTTGTCATTCAGGTTTACCAACAGCTCAACGAAGCCGCCCCTGGTCGCGAGCACAGCGTGACCGCTGTTGGCGACAAAGATACGTGTGTCCTTACCGGTGCGTCCCATCGGCCCAGCGATGATTCCATGGTGCTTGAGGACATTCATCGTCCCTTCCACGAACAAGGGGATCATGTCGTGGTCCAAAATACGCGACGCGCCGATTTCGGGTGTGAACGCAGGAATGCCGGCATCGATGAACGCGTTGGCCAGTAAACCAGGGTAAGCGGCGTTGTCGAAGATCTGATCAATAGGAAACAGTTCCGCCATCGCGCGCACTTCAGCCAGGTCCATTCGCGCAAGATGGAACGCCGTCATATCAATTCCGGTCGTCGAGGTATGGAAGTCGATCGCGTAGTCGGCATTCGGCCTGAGCAGCCGGTTAAACAGAATCCCGGCGTGCCGAGACGGAGCCGTTAGGCCATTTTCATTGCCCGGCCACTCGCGATTGAGGTCGATTAAATCGGCGCCCCTCCCCGAGTTCGGCCACCTCCGCGCCATGCCTTCCATGGCCGGGCGGGACACGTCGAGAACGGCCAACACCGTGCCCGACATTTCAACCGGATTAAGCCCGTCCATGACGGTCTGTATCGTGCGCACCGGGCTGATCTCATCGCCGTGCACACCGCTGACGAGCGCGATGCGCTTGCCCGGTCTCACCCCCTTCGCGACCATTGTCGACACGTACCAGTGCTGGCCCGTGGCCGTCTGCACGCCTTGAAAATAGAACCGGTGCTTCTTGCCGGGCTCCAGATCATCGATGTTGAGCGCGCTGATGACCTTCTTTCCGTCAACCGTGTCTCCCGTGTAAACCGTTCCTCGCGATGCGGTTGTTCCCTGGGCACTCGCAGGATCAGTATTGGCCGCGAGCGCGGCAGATGCGCCGATAGCAGTGACCATAAAATCGCGGCGATCGATGCCACCCCACTCTGGATTGTCCGACATCGTGTGGACCTTTCATATTGCGGTGCGCGGCGGTGAGTTCGCACTTGCTCGCTTGCGTGATCTTTGCGGCGGTAGATTGTTCAATCGATTGGACATAGGTCCAACGGCCTTGGAACTCGATGTGCGGAATGTCCGCTTTGGGTCAAAAGCGGACATTTGCACTGCAATAGGCCATGTCCGCTTTACCCCCGAAAGCGGACATGTGCGGTGCAACTAGCGATGTCCGCTATGGGCCAAAAGCGGACATCGTGCAATTCAGCCCGAAACACCGAAGCCACGCCGGCCCTAGCAGACATTTACAAGCGACCTATGGCCCCGGCACCGGGAACCCGTGCAGGTTT
>DAISKM010000158.1:0-7374 GCA_036820945.1 Pseudolabrys sp. | reverse complement strand
GACCCAGGAAATGGCCCAAAGAGTGCCGGACGCGACCGATCGTATGGCGCTCAAGCTGGAAGAGTTTCTTCCGTATCGTCTGAATGTCTGTTCCAGTCTTGTGTCGCATGCGCTCTCGCGAATATATGCGGACCGTTACAAAATCGGTGTGCCTGAATGGCGGGTGCTAGTCACACTCGGGCAATTTGGGGCGATGACCGCCAAGGCAATCGGCGATCACAGCCATATGCACAAGACCAAGGTTTCTCGCGCGGTTGCCTTGCTGGAGCGCCGCAAGCTTGTCGCCCGCCGCGCCAACCGGGCCGATTTGCGCGAGGCGTTCCTGTCGCTCACGACGACTGGTCGTGATGTTTATAATGAGCTCGCTCCAATCGCGCTCGACTTTGCGCGAGACCTTCTCGAAACGGTCGATGCCACTGACAGAGCAGCGCTCGATCGCGCGCTCACAAAGCTAACCGAACGATCGGCTCAGCTTGCGCCCTCCACGAGCCGTATCGCCAACGGACGTCGTCCCGGTTAGATTGCGACAATCCAAGCCGGGGTCAATCCGTGAAACTCTTTTCGTATTTCCGTTCTTCCGCTGCCTACCGCGTCCGCATAGCGCTGAACCTCAAAGGACTTCCTTACGACATGGTGCCAATCCATCTGACAAAGGATGGGGGTCGTCAGCACACGTCTGAGTTTCGCGCCATCAATCCCCAGTCACGCGTACCGGCGCTCGAGTTATCGACCGGCGAAATTCTGATTCAGTCCCTGGCGATCATTGAATATCTCAACGAAATTCATCCTGAGCCAGCCCTGTTGCCGCCAGATCCCCTTGGACGCGCCAAATCGCGCGCAATCGCCCAAATGATCGCCTGCGATATTCACCCGCTCAATAATTTGATTGCGCTTCAATATCTCAAGCGGAAGCTCAAGCATGAACAACCTGACATCGACGCCTGGTACCATCACTGGATCACCGAGGGCTTCGAGGCATTGGAGAAATTGCTTGAACCGGGACCTTATGCCTGCGGCTCTCAGATAACGATGGCTGATATTTGTCTGGTCCCCCAAGTCGCAAATGCTAGACGCTTCAAGGTACCACTCGACAAATTCTCAAACATCGTTGCAGTGGATGCTGCGTGCATGAAGCTCCCAGCTTTTGACAAAGCACGGCCGGAAAACCAGCCCGACGCTGAGTGACCACTAAGGCCCGCAACCTTCCGAAAACCGGACCTCACGTGATCAAAAGCAGAATCGCATACGTCGTCCTCTGGATGGTCGGCGCATTGCTCTCTTTTTCCGTGATGGCGGTATCGATTCGCGAGCTGGCCCGCGGCGGGTTGAGCATTTTCGAAATCCTCGCGATCCGCAGCGGCGTCGCGCTTCTCGTGCTGCTCTTTTTGCTGACGATCAGGCCGGACCTGCGCGCCTATGCGAAACCCCGGCGAATGAAATTGCATTTTTTCCGCAACACCGTGCACTACGCGTCTCAATTCGCGTGGGCGCTGAGTCTGACCATGCTCCCGCTTGCGATGGTGTTTGCACTGGAGTTTACCATGCCGGCGTGGACGGCGTTACTCGCAGTATGGTCTTTACACGAGCGCCTGACTCCGAGCCGCTTCGGGGTCGTTGTTCTTGGGCTGATTGGCGTGCTGGTGATCCTCAGGCCAGGATTCGCCGACTTTAATCCCGCTGCAATACTCGTGCTGCTGGCGGCATTTGGCTACGCAATCACAATGATTACCACCAAAAAGCTGACGATGACCGAATCGACGTTCAGCATCATTTTCTGGATGGCGGTCATCCAGTTTCCCCTGTCTCTTATTGGCAGTGATTCGGATGTGTTCTTGAACTTCGAGACGCGCCATATCCTGCCCGCGATCGGCGTCGGGACCGCCGGACTCACGTCGCACTATTGTCTGAGCAATGCGTTCCGGTCGGGGGATGCCACCTTGGTCGTGCCGTTGGATTTCATGCGCATTCCAATAATCGCCGTAGTCGGCTGGGCTTTTTACGGCGAGCGGCTGGACATTTTCGTATTGCTGGGCGCTCTGATCATCGTTTCAGGCGTACTGTGGAACCTGCGTTCCGAGGTCGCACGAGCGCACTGACAACAAAGGCTCGCACCACCAAGGTTTTCAGACTAAAATACGCGCAAATGAGGCAATCACGACCTTGCACTTTGGTGGCCGGGGGGCTCGCGGCACTAACGGCGCTCTCCGTTGCACACGCCCAATCCGCGAATCCGGTTTGCCAACGGCTCGAAGCCCAGCTGGCTAGCCTCGATCGGGGCAATGCAGATCCGGCGCGCGCCGAGCAAATTCGGCGCAGCGAAGAAATGGTCAACCGCCAGCAGTTTGAAGTCGATCGACTGGTCGCCCAGTCGCGCCGCATAGGATGTGAGAGCTTCGGGTTTTTCTCGATCTTCAGCAATCCACCCGCGCAATGCGGCGGGCTGATGCGGCAGTTAGACCAGCAGCGAAATGCTCTCCAGCGCATGCGGACGGATCTCGAGAGCCTCAACGGCGGAACAACAGAACGCGCCGCGCAACGTCGCGGACTGTTGATCGCCCTTGGAGACAACGGCTGCGGCCCCCAGTATCGCTCCGCGGCCCTCGCCGCTCAGCAGGGCGGTTTCTGGGATCGCTTGTTTGGCGACAATGGCGGCGGCGCCATCGTGTCGACACCGTTAGGACCCATGGGCGGAACTTTCCGCACCGTGTGCGTTCGCACATGCGACGGGTATTATTTCCCGATTTCATACTCGACTTCGCCTGATCGATTCCCCGAGGACGAGCAGACCTGTCAGCGCATGTGTCCTGCGTCCGAAGTCGCGCTCTACACCTATCACAATCCCGGTGAGGAAATGGCGCAGGCCGTTTCGCTTGGCGGCCGGCTCTACACCGAGCTGCCGACCGCATTTCAGTACCGGAAGTCAATGAGCCCCGAATGCAGCTGCCGCCGGCCGGGCGAAAGTTGGGCGCAAACGCTCAAGGCCATCGGGCCAGACGATACCGTTCTGCCCGGCGATGTCGTAGTCACCGAACAGAATGCCAAGCAGCTATCGCAGCCGCGCATCGGCCTCGACGGCAAGCCGATCAGAGTCGATCAGCGGAAACCTTCGACTGCCGCCTCTCCCCCTAGTACGCCTTCAACTGCCACGGCGCCCGCCAGTACGCCCGCGAGCGAGGAGCCGTCCAGCACGATTGATCCGGCCAAACGCTCTGTTCGCTCGGTCGGTCCGACGTTCCTGCCAACTCGCTAGTGCCGACCGCGATCAATAGTCGAACGCTTCTGATTTTGTCGGCTTGCCCGTGACAACCGAAACCTTTGGCGCAGGTATCGGCGTGCCTGGGTCACGGAAGCGGTTGGTGATCGGATAACGACGATCGCGGCCGAAATTCTTGAGTGTCACCTTGACCCCCGGCGCCGCCTGGCGCCGTTTGTATTCGGCAATGTTGATCATGCGTTCGACACGCATCACGGTGTCGCGATCGAAGCCAGCCTCTACGATAGCGGATATCGGCTCTTCCCGTTCGACCAGACGTTCCAAAATCGGATCGAGCACGTCGTAAGGCGGCAGCGAATCCTCATCCTTCTGATTTTCACGCAATTCTGCGGTCGGCGGCCGCGCAATAATATTCTCCGGAATGACCCGGCCCTCCGGTCCTTTGGCACTTTCGGGCTTCCACGTGTTGCGTAGCCGTGCAAGCCGGAAAACCTCCGTCTTGTAGAGATCCTTGATCGGATTGAAGCCGCCGTTCATGTCGCCATACAGAGTTGCGTATCCGACCGACATTTCCGACTTGTTGCCGGTCGTCACCACCATGACATTGAACTTGTTGGATACGGCCATAAGGATCGTGCCGCGCGCACGAGCTTGCAGATTTTCTTCGGTTACATCGCGCGGCAGGCCGGAAAAAATCGGCGCAAGGGCCTTCTCGAAACCCTCGACCGCGGGCGCGATCGGCAATACCTCGTAACGCACACCGAGCGCTTTGGCGCAGGCAGCGGCATCGTCAAGGGATTCCCGCGACGTAAACTTGTACGGCAGCATCAGGCAGCGGACGCGGTCCGGTCCCAGCGCATCGACCGCCATTGCCGTGCATAATGCAGAATCGATGCCTCCTGACAAACCCAATACGACCCCTGAGAATCCGTTCTTGTTCACATAGTCGCGAAGGCCGAGCACGCATGCAACATAGTCGGCGCGATCTGCTTCGACACTCTCAACCAACGGACCATTTTCGCATTGCCAAATTGAGTTTCGACGCACCCAGTTCGTGGTAACAATCGATTCCTGGAAGCCTGCAAGCTGAAAGGCCACCGAGCAATCTGCGTGCAGGCCGAACGATACGCCATCGAACACCAGCTCATCCTGGCCGCCAACCTGGTTCACATAGATTGTCGGCAGCCCTTGCTCGGTGACGCGTGCCACCGCGATATTGAGCCGTACCTCGCCCTTCTCGCGCCAGTAGGGCGACCCGTTGGGCACGATGAGCATTTCGGTGCCGGTCTCGGCCAGACACTCGACAACCTCGGCGCCCCATATGTCTTCGCAGATCGGAAGTCCTAAACGCACGCCCCTGAAATTGACCGGCCCGGGCATGGGACCAGGCGCAAACACGCGCTTCTCGTCGAACACACCGTAGTTGGGAAGGTCAACCTTGTAACGCAGCGCGGCAATTGTACCCCCATCGAGCAATGCCACGGCGTTGTAAAGCTTGTCGCCATCGAGCCATGGCGTGCCGACCAACAGGGCCGGACCTGACATCGTTTCGCGCGCAAGCGCCTCGATTGCGGCGCGGCAGGCTGCTTGAAATGCCGGCTTGAGCACCAGATCCTCGGGCGGATAACCGGCTATAAACAATTCAGGAAAGACGACGAGATCGGCACCGGCTGATGCCGAGCGAGCGCGCTTCACCTTCTCGACATTGCCCGCAATGTCGCCAACGGTCGAATTCAGTTGCGCAACTGCAATCGCGAGTTTGTCCGTCGGGCGAGTGCTCATGACAAGACCTCTACCGCCTCGTCGGCCTGTCCGGCAATGGGCAGGTCTGCAAGGCTGCCCCGACGTAGCGGTTGCACAGGCTGCCGATACCGAAAAGGCCGTAAAGATCGGCCTCGGGCTTGGCACGCCGCGGGCAGACGCCGGGTGAATGTCCGGCGTCGCCCGAATGATTGGTACTTGCCTATTTCGCCGCCGTGCGTAGTCCGGCTCCTCCGCCCCCGAGCGGTACCGTGCCGGCGGGCTTCAGAGAGCGCCCGTCAAAGTCAAAGGCCTGAAGGTTTTTCTCGACCATGCATTGAATCACGACGGTCTTGTTGTCTTTGCTAAAGGCTGCGCCCTGGCACCAGTGGCCTACCTTGGTTTCAGCGACTTTCGCCAGGGATGTGCCATTGACCGAGTAGATTTGCAGCAGACCAAAATCATTGAATGCAGGGTGATCCTTCGCCCTGTTTGATCCATTCATTACAGTGACGGCGACATACTTCCCGTCGGCAGACATCCCGATGCCTTCCGGCGTCTGGCCGACGCTGATTGTATCGACGATACGCGGCGGCTTGGCCTTTAGGTCGACGACGTTGATGACGTCGATGTCACCTTGGCCGCCGCCCTGATTGCTAAACACCGCGACGTCGCCGGTAGAACTAATCTCGAGGCTGTAAGGCCGAACGCCGCCCACCATAAATTTCTTGCTGTCCTCAACCTTGCTGCCCTCGACCGAAAGGATCGAGACCCTGTGATCGCCATCGCGAGTCACGAGAGCAGTCTTGCCATCGGGCGCGAATGCAACGTGACTGGGCCCGGACTTCGAGTCGCCCAATTGAATCTTGCCGGCTGGAGTGAGCTTATTGCCAGCAATCGTGAAAACAGACACCGTTCCTTCGCTGCGATTGGCTACCAGCGCCAAAGTGCTGGCATTGTTGATCGACACACCTGCTGCGCCGAGCCCGGCTTCGAGAGTATCGATGACGGCCGGCGGCTTCGCCTTAAGATCGATCACCGAAAGCTTGTTGTCAGGAACAGCCTTTTTTGGATCGGCTGGGTCCACTTTGAAGGCTCCGGTCACAAGCGCGAAACTTTCATCGGCTGATACCGCGACACTCTGCGGCGGCCCAACAACGCTTGCCGGCGCTTTCACTTCGCCTATCAACTTTGGCGGCGAGACACCAAGGTCTATGATGCTGACGGTATCGGCTGCGGGACTGTCGGGCACGACATTCACGCCGTTGACGAGCACCGCTTTGTTGTCATTCGCCGAGACAAGAACCTGCGCTGCAGCGCTTACACTGAGCAATGGTAGCGCGGCCAGGACGAAGCAAAGGCTCGCCGGCCGCCAAATGCGGATTTTCATGACACCTCCCCCGCTCGGCTGATTGTTGCGAAGCGGGGCCGCGCCGAGCCGCGGCAGTCGCTCCGCAAAGACTAACACCATACGGGGGAAGATGCTTCCTGCTTATAGCGCAGCCGCCGCCGATATCGGCAATGTTTGCGTCGACCGCTCTTTCTTCAGTAGCTCCGCCAACAGGAAAGCCAGATCGATTGCCTGTTCGGCATTGAGCCGCGGATCGCAGACCGTGTGATAACGATCGTTGAGGTCCGCCTCCGTGATAGCGCGTGCCCCACCCGTGCATTCGGTAACGTTTTGTCCTGTCATTTCCAGGTGTACGCCGCCTGCATAGGTCCCTTCGGCCTGATGGACTTCGAAGAAATTGCGAACTTCCCTCAAAATGAGCTCGAAAGGCCTGGTCTTGTAGCCAGTGGCCGAAGTTATGGTGTTGCCATGCATCGGATCGCACGACCATACCACAATTCTGCCCTCACGTTTGACGGCTCGCACAAGGCCTGGGAGGTGTTCGCCGATTTTTTCGGCGCCGAAACGCCCGATCAATGTCAGGCGGCCGGCTTCGTTGTCGGGATTAAGAACATCGATCAGGCGCAACAGATCGTCGGCCTTCAGTGAAGGTCCACATTTGAGGCCGATCGGATTCTTGATGCCGCGCGCATATTCGACGTGCGCGTGATCATGCTGCCGCGTGCGGTCGCCAATCCACAGCATATGACCGGATGTGGCGTACCAATCCCCGGTCGTCGAATCGACTCGAGTCAAAGCCTCTTCAAAGCCGAGAAGGAGCGCCTCGTGACTCGTATAGAAGTCTGTCGTCCGCAGCTCCGGATGGCTTTCAAGATCAAGGCCGCAGGCCTGCATGAAGCCGAGGGCCTGCGAAATGCGATCCGAAAGTTCGACATAACGCCTGGATTGCGGGCTGTCCTTTACAAACCCCAGCATCCATTGGCGCACGCTGCCGAGATTGGCATAGCCGCCTTGCGCAAATGCACGCAACAGATTGAGTGTCGCCGCCGACTGGCGATAGGCCTCGACC
>DAISKM010000157.1:0-7432 GCA_036820945.1 Pseudolabrys sp. | reverse complement strand
GGACCACTGGTGCGCGTGCATTTCATCATCGGTCGCTCGGGCGGAGCGGTGCCCGAGCTGGATCGCGCGACCCTCGAGCGCGAAGTGTCGGCGATTATCCGCACGTGGAGCGACGGACTGAGCCGCGCGCTCGAACTGGTCAGCCCGCCGGACAAGGCGCGTGAGCTTTTCAATCGTTATCGTGATGCCTTTTCCGAGGGATTCCATGAGGCATATGCGCCCACGGTTGCGGCCGGCGACATACGCGTCATCGAAGGTCTCAGTGAAGATCGGCCGCTCGGCGTCGATTTCCATCATCGTCTTGAAGAAGAGCAACGCGCCGTTGGGCTGAAAGTGTGGACGTTCGCGCGGCCTTTGCCACTGTCCGAGCGTGTGCCCGTTCTGGAAAATATGGGCTTTCGGGTTGTGGACGAGCGCACCTACAAGGTTGAACCGAAGGGCGGAACGCCTGTCTGGCTCCATGACATGCTCCTGGAGCGCGCGGACGGCGCGATGATCGATCTCGACAGCGGCAAAGGCCGGCTTGAGTCAGCATTTCTCATGGTGATGCGCGGCATCGCCGAAAACGACGGCTACAACGCCCTGACTCTCCATGGCGGTCTTGGCTGGCGCGACGTTGCGTTGATCAGAGCAGTTTCCCGCTTCTTGCGGCAAATTGGTGTGCCGTATTCGCAAGACTACATGTGGACGACGTTGGTAAAGCACGCAGGCATTGCGGCCGAAGTCGTCGAACTCTTTCACACGCGTTTTGATCCTCGTGCCGAAGAGCATCGTCGGGCACGCCAGAACGCAATCACCGCGCATATAGAAGAAGGATTGCAGAAGGTTGAAAGTCTCGACGAAGACCGGATCCTCAGTCGTTTCGTCAATGCGGTCCAATCGGCGATCCGAACGAATTACTTCCAGACGGAGAATGACGGCCAACTAAAGCCTCTGATCTCGCTCAAGTTTGAAAGCCGCAAGCTTACCGACTTGCCGCTTCCACGGCCGCTCTTCGAGATCTTCGTCTATTCGCCGCGCGTTGAAGGCGTGCACATGCGTTTTGGCAAGGTCGCCCGTGGCGGCATCCGTTGGTCCGACCGGCCGCAGGATTTTCGCACCGAGATTCTCGGTCTCGTGAAGGCGCAGCAGGTCAAGAATGCAGTCATTGTGCCAGTCGGCGCTAAGGGCGGCTTCGTGCCCAAGCTGATGCCAAAGGGCGCGTCGCGCGACGTCGCGCAGGCGGAAGGAATTGCAACTTACAAGCTGTTTATTTCCGCACTGCTCGACATCACCGATAATATTGCGCCGGATGGGAAGATCATTCGACCGTCGAGCGTCGTGCATCACGACGACGACGATCCTTACCTTGTGGTTGCGGCGGACAAGGGCACTGCAACGTTCTCCGACATTGCCAACGCTATTTCAGCCGAGCATGACTTCTGGCTTGGCGATGCCTTCGCCTCGGGCGGGTCGGCGGGCTATGACCACAAAGTCATGGGCATCACCGCGCGCGGTGCCTGGGAGGCCGTGAAGCGGCACTTCCGCGAAATGGACGTTGATATCGGTAAAACGCCGTTCACTGTAGTTGGTATCGGCGACATGTCGGGCGACGTGTTTGGCAATGGAATGCTGCGTGAAGACACGATCAGGCTGCTTGCCGCGTTCGATCACCGCGATATTTTCATCGATCCTGATCCCGATCCGAAAAAGAGTTTTGCAGAACGCAAGCGCCTGTTCCAATTGCCACGCTCGAGCTGGCAGGACTACGACAAGGCCCTGATTTCGAACGGGGGCGGCGTCTATCCGCGCTCGTCCAAGGAAATTCCCCTGAGCGCAGAGGCGCGCAAGCTGTTCAGTGTCGCCGCATCGGTGACGCCACAGGAATTGATCAAGGCCATTCTGAAGGCGCGCGTGGACCTTCTGTTTTTTGGGGGCATTGGCACCTACGTACGCGCCTCACAAGAGAGCGATGCAGCGGTCGGCGATCGGGCCAACGATGTGATCCGCGTCACCGGCGCCGATCTCAATTGCAAGGTCATAGGCGAAGGCGCCAATCTCGGCATGACGCAGCGCGGCCGCATCGAGGCTGCGCAGCGCGGCGTCCGGCTCAACACCGATGCGATTGACAATTCGGCTGGAGTGAACACGTCTGACCTTGAGGTCAATATCAAGATTGCCCTCAGCGCGCCCCTGCGTGCCGGCGACCTCTCGATGGATGCGCGCAATGCGCTGCTCGCCGAGATGACTGACGAAGTGGCGCGTTTGGTCCTGCGCAATAACTATCAACAGACGCTCGCCCTCTCGCTGGCCGAGCGTCGTGGTCTGGAGGACCTCGGATTTCAACAGCGCCTGATGCAGACGCTTGAAAAACGTGGGGATCTCGACCGGGGCCTGGAGTTTCTGCCTGACGAGCTGGCAATCGCCGAACGGCGCAAACGCAATGCCGGCCTGACGCGGCCCGAGCTCGCGGTATTGCTCGCCTATGCAAAGCTCTCGCTTTACAGCGAGTTGCTCGACAGCAGCGTGCCGGATGATCCTTATCTGGGCCGTGAACTTGTGCGTTATTTCCCCAAGGAAATCTCAAAGCGTTATCCGGACGCGCTGCATGTACACCGGCTGCGGCGCGAGATCATTGCAACCCAGCTGACGAATTCGATGATAAACCGCGGTGGGGCAACGGTGATTGTGCGTATTGCCGACCAGACTGGGGCCGCTTCGCCGGCTATTGCCTCCGCCTTTGCCGCGGTCCGCAACAGCTACGATTTGATTGAACTGAACAGCGAAATCGACGCGCTCGACAACAAGATCTCCGGCAAGGTTCAGCTCGACCTTTATGCAGCGGTGCAGGATCTCTTGCTGGACCGTCTGGTCTGGTTCCTTCGCAATGTCGATCTGACCCAAGGCCTTGAAAAAATAATCGGCCACTACCGCGAAGCCGTAACTCAGCTTGGGTCCTCGCTTGCAGGTATCTTGTCAAAATCGGCGGCTCATGCGTGGGAGGCCCGGGTGGCGGCTCTTGTCGGGGCGGGGGTGCCGACATCGCTCGCCCAGCGCATAGGGAGCCTGCCCCTGCTTAAGGCAGCTCCTGACATCGCGCTGGTGGCCGACCGCGCCGGCAAGCCCGTCCCCGAAGTAGCCGCGACCTATTTCGCGACCGAGGCGTTTTTCCAACTCGATCGCGTCACCGATGCCGTCTCGACTATTGCAGTCTCCGACTACTTCGATCGACTTGCCTTGGATCGGGCGCTCGATTCAATCGGCGATGCCGAGCGCCGCTTGACGGCGGCCATGGTCGGCAACGGTCGTGCGGGCGTCGACGCGGTTGAAGAATGGGTTCGGCCCAGGCATGCGGAAGTCGAGCGCATCCGCTCGGCTATTCACGAGATCGCAGGGTCGGGGCTGACCCTGTCGAAGCTATCGGTCGCAGCGAGCCTATTGGGCGATTTGGCGCGCCATTAGCGCACGCATCAGGGCGTGCTTCTGTCGCTAATGCCGGAAATGCCTGACGCCAGTGAATACCATCGCAATATTGTGTTCGTTGGCGGCCTTGATGACTTCGTCGTCGCGAACCGAGCCGCCCGGTTGAATCACCGCAGTCGCGCCGGCCTCAATCGCAACCAGCAAGCCATCGGCAAACGGGAAGAAGGCGTCCGAAGCGACAACCGAGCCTTTGGTCAGGGGTGTCGGAAGCTTCATTTCGCTTGCGGCGTCCTCAGCTTTCCGGGCGGCAATGCGTGCCGCGTCGACGCGGCTCATTTGCCCGGCGCCGATCCCGACGGTGGCCCGATCCTTTGCATAGACGATGGTGTTCGATTTGACGTGTTTGGCAACGCGAAACGCGAACCGAAGGTCGGCAAGCTCCGCTTCGCTCGGTGTCCGCTTCGTGACGGTCTTGAGCTGCATCGCGTCCACCACCGCATTATCGCGCGATTGCACCAGCAGACCACCAGCGACTGATTTCACCGTCCAGCCTTTGGCACGCGGATCGGGGAGGCCGCCGGCAACGAGCAAGCGGAGATTTTTCTTTGCCGCGACAATCCTCGCTGCTTCCTCCGTGACTTGAGGCGCGATGATCACCTCGGTAAAAATTTCGGTGATGGCGTGCGCAGCGTCGGCGTCGAGCTTGCGATTGAGGGCGACAATGCCGCCGAAGGCAGAGGTTTCATCGCAGGCCAGCGCCTTGCGGTAGGCATCGAGCAACGTGTCACCCTCGGCGACTCCGCACGGATTGGCATGCTTGACGATCACGCAAGCGGCGGTACGGCGCGGGTCAAACTCCGCTACGCATTCGTAGGCGGCATCCGTGTCGTTAATATTGTTGTAGGAGAGTTGCTTTCCTTGCAATTGTCGGGCGGTCGCGACGCCATAGCGCTCCCCGGGCGAGCGATAAAACGCCGCGCTTTGATGCGGGTTCTCGCCATAACGCAGAGCCTCCGCCAATCTGCCTCCAAAGGCGCGATAGTCGGGCGTGTCCGTGTGCAGAGCATCGGCGAACCAGCTCGAGATCGCGGCGTCATAGGCCGCGGTGCGTGCATAGGCTTTTGCCGCCAAACTCTGTCGAAGCCCCAGGGAGACCATGCCGTCATTCTTGGCCATTTCGCCAAGGACTTTTTCGTAGTCGGCAGGCTCCACCACAACCGTTACATCCGTGTGGTTCTTCGCGGCGGCACGGATCATTGCGGGGCCGCCGATGTCGATGTTCTCGATGCAATCTTCGAAGGAAGCATCCTTGGCGACCTTTGCCTCGAACGGGTAGAGATTCACCACCAAAAGATCGATTGGCTTGATGTGATGCTTTTCCATCGCCGCGACGTGTTCTTTGTTTGCCCGGACAGCCAGCAATCCGCCGTGTACTTTCGGGTGCAGCGTCTTCACCCGGCCATCCATCATCTCGGGCGAGCCTGTGACTTCCGAGACATCTGTGACAGATAGACCGGCTTCGGTGAGCGCCTTCGCGGTACCGCCGGTGGAAATGAGCTCCACCTTGTAACGGGCGAGGTCGGTCGCGAACGCAACCAGTCCGGCCTTATCGGACACCGACAGCAGAGCGCGGGTGATACGACGCGGATGGCTGCTCATGCGGCACGAGCTAGCATATCAACCCGGCAAAAGGGTATTCCCCGACCCTGTTTCCGAAAGCGGCATCCACAAGCATCGTCTCACAGTGGCAATTCCGGTTCCTGCGTGCGGTCGGGTCGGGCGCCGGGTGAAACCGGCGGGGTGTGACGGAAGCTCCAGCGTACTGCCCCGAGCTGACCCACGCGTCCATAAATCACGATCTGTGCCGTGCGGCGTGGTCCGTCCGGCCCAGCCAGGAATACGCTTTCTTCGAGCTCCACCGACTCGGCCAAGGTCGTGAAGGTCCACAGATCTCGATCATGGAGCAAGAGCATGACGCCGCGGCCGTCGGCCAAACGGCTGGCTTTGATCGCAGGATGCAGATGAAAGCGGATGGCGAATTCGCCGGTGGCGCTGCTGTCGAACGCCTCGCCTTCGGCAGGCGTGAATATGTCCTCGCCATCGAGGGCGAGGCCGTCGGGACTAAGCTGTAGCGCGCGCATATGTACAATCCCGTAATCGCCGACATAGCCATCATGGGAAGCGCGCAGTGTTACTGCTCCCGACTCTCTTTCGATTCGCACATCGTGCGGACCGGAAATGATGGGCGTCCCTCCAAAAAGACGCCGGATCGATAACGACTCGAGAAACCGGCACGATGAGCGCTCGTTGACGGTTACCGTTGAATGCGCCGGCGTCGCGCGTGCGACCTGCCGCCAGTTTTCTCTGCTCACGGTCGGCAAGCCGCAATTGACCACCAATCGGTGATGTTTCCACGAGAGCTCGAACGACAGGCAGCCGGCATGGGCTTCCAGGCTCAAATCAATTGGTGGGGGGCGCCCGGTGTCGATCAGAAGAGCAGTTTGTCCTGCATCGATGCGCTGGTAGCCGGAGTGCGGTGCATTCGATACCGGGGTGCCGCGCGCATCATCGTATGCGAGCACAGTCGCAAGCAGATCGACGGGCGTGGGTCCCATGCCGTTGAACTGTGCGAAATTTCCATCGCCGTGCCTGAAAAAACGCAACATGGGCATGACGCGATCGATCGCGCTAATAAGGGCTTGGGGGGGCTGCAGCTGCCGCGCGGCGAATAGCTGCCGCAGGGGCAGCAAGTCAGCCAATAATTCTATCAATGCGCCCGGATTGCGGCTGATGTGTCCGCCATCAGGCAAGACTTGCCCGCGCAATTCATCAACTAGGCGGCGCACATTCGCGCGCAGATGCCCGGACTGCCCCTGCATGCAAAGCGTCGCATAGTTCAAGGCGATCACCGCCTGCAGGCGCGGCAATCCCCCGCGCGATTCGTTTAGATTGCGACGCAGGTAGCGTACCTGGCGCGACAAGCTGCGGATGAATCGACGATAGAAGCGAGCATCTGCATCCTGCAATACAAAGGGCGCCTGACTGAGCCAGCAGATCAGACGCCGTGCAATAATGTCCGAACGCCAGCCGATGGGATGCCAGCCGCCTTGCACGTTGATCCATTCGTCGATAAGCGAACGCGCATTGGCGCGGGTGATGCTGGAGTCCGCAGCGCGTAAATGCCGTAACCAGACAAAGCTCAGCAACGTCTTGGCCCACTCGTCCGATGGTGGTGTCATTTCAAAGGGAGATCTGCGGTCGCAAATGACGACTTTGCCGGCGAAAGCAAAGCGCCCGGAGTAAATTTCACTGGCGCGGGTTGCGTCGGCGGTCCGCAAATCCTGTGGCGCAATCAGGAGACGGTCCGTCTTGGTCGAGCCAAATCGCCAGCGAACCAATGGATTCGCATTGAAGCTGCTTAGTACGCTGCGAAATGCGCGGCGCCCGATGAGCACGGAGAGCCTGGCCCGCTCCGCCACCGAAACCCGCATCGTCAAAGTGCTCGTCTCCTGCTGCGCGTGCGAATCCGTAGCGCAACTCACACGATAGCGAAGGGTGGCGATACGGCCAATATGCCAGACCGGACTGGATCAGGATCAGGCTGCCTTTCGCACAAGTCGCGACGCGTAAAAACCATCGAGTCCACCCCAGCGTGGGTCCGGATCGGGCAAGTGCTGAGGCAACGTTCGCAGGGCGCCGTCCGGAGTAATGAATTCCTTGCGGCCGAAAACATCTTTCGCCGTAATTTGGCTGCGGGCGATGCGAGGATCGCGCTTGAGCAGAGCTTCGATCTGATGCTCGCCTTCCTCCGGTTCCAGCGAGCAAACGCAATAGACGAGCGTAGCGCCTGGTTTGAGGAGCTCGACCGCGCGGTCAAGCAGCCGTTGCTGCAATGATGTGAGCACCGGCAGATCAGCTTCGCTCTTGAGCCAAGGGACGTCCGGATGACGGCGTATCGTCCCGGTGGATGCACACGGCGCGTCGAGCATCACCGCATCGAATGGGCCACCCTGCCACTCCAGGACGTCGG
>DAISKM010000156.1:2877-7489 GCA_036820945.1 Pseudolabrys sp. | reverse complement strand
ACATTGTTTTCGATGTTAGGACCACCAGCCGAGATTATGCAAAGTTAGACAAAGAAGCAGGCAGTCTAGCCTCCGCCGCAGCCGATGTAATTGTTGCCCAGGGAACACCTGGTCTCGTCGCTGCAAAAAAATCGACCAAAACCATACCGGTGGTGTTCACGCAGGTTGCCGATCCAGTCGGTCAGCGATTAATCGACAGCTTGGCTCGTCCGGGTGGCAATGCCACGGGCTTGACTAATTTTGAGTTTACCTTCGGGGCTAAGTGGATTGAGCTATTAGCAGAGCTCGATCCTACGATTTCGCATGTGACGCTCATAACAAATCCTGCCAACGAGAATACCGCACAACTTTGTGAAGGTTATTACTGCAGCCGGAGACACCAAGAACGTCGCGGTTCGCGTCGCTTCGGTTCGCGACGCAACGGACATTCAAGACGCAATTGAGAATTGCAGCAAAAAGCCCGGAGGAGGTCTGGTTATCTTTCCAGATGGCTTGCTGATAAACCACCGCGAGCCGATTGTGGAACTTGCGGCCCGTTATAGATTGCCGGCGGTTTATCCCTTTCGAATTTTTCCAGAGGTGGGGGGGCTTTTATCCTATGGTCCTAATTTCAAAACCATTTTCCGGCGAACAGCAGAGTACGTGGACAAGATATTAAGGGGCGCTAGACCCGCAGATCTGCCGGTTGAGGCGCCAACCGAATTAGAATTCGTGATCAACCTAAAGACTGCTCAAGCATTGGGTCTAACGGTTTCACCCCGACTGCAAATCGCTGCCAACGAGCTGATCCAATAGGCGAGCTGATGCCCGCTTTTGGGCCTTAGCGGACATCCGAAAGGTACGCATCCATTGTCGCTTTCGGGGGTAAAGCGGACATGACCTCGACCGGCGTTTATGTCCGCTAATGACCCAAAGCGGACATCGCTCACCCCTTCCACTGACCTCATTCAGATGCGTACTATGCCTCGAGCCTCGGGGAAGGTGATGAGAAGGCGCGAGTTCATCACTCTTTTTGGTGGAGCAGCGGCAGGATGGCCGCTCGTTGTGCAGGCACAACGGCCGGGCGGACACGCAGAGGCCGATCGGCAGCTTCCATTTCCCGACGAGATTTTCCTGGACCATGTCGGGCACTTCGTGCGCGATCATGAGGCCGCGAGCCGGTCACTCGCGCGGGCGGGCTTTGCGCCGACGCCGGCATCAATCCAAGTCAATCCCGATCCGAAGGGCGGCGCGCCGCAACTGACAGGCACGGGCAACGTCACCGCTATGTTGCCGCGCGGCTATATCGAGGTTTTGTTCAAGACCGCTGATACCACGCTCGGCCGTGAATTTGATGCCGCGATGGCGCGCTACGCCGGAGTGCAGCTTGCAGCCTTTGTGGTTGCGGATGCTGCCGGGGCACACCGCCGCCTAGCCGAGAATGGTTTTCGCGTACGGCCGCTTGTTGAGTTGCAGCGTCCGGTCGATACCGGCGCCGGGGCAGGAACGGCGGCCTTCACGGTTGCGCGTGTCGAGCCCGCCGAAATGCCGGAAGGGCGCATTCAGATTCTCACACACCACACTGAGCACACTGTGTGGCAGCCGCGCTGGCTCACGCACCCGAACGGCGCGCTTGGGCTAGCTAGCATGACGATTGTGGTTGCGGATGTCGACGAAGCGGCGGGTCGCTTTGCGCGCTTTTGCGGCCGCGTAGCGAAGCCGTCGCCGTCCGGGCAGTCTATCGCGCTCGACCGCGGCCGCGTCGAACTTGTCGGAGCTGACGCATTTGCGCGGATGCTGCCCCAAATTCCCATTCCGTCGGTACCCTTCATGGGAACGTACAGCATCAGGGTGCGATCATTGTCGGCGATCAAGACGATACTGGCAGGCGCCGGGATCGCAACGAGTCCGTTGGGCGCTGATCTTCTCGCGCGCTTCCCCGAGGAGTTGGGGCAAGGGGCGTGGATATTCACGGAGCGGGGATCGGCCAGTTGATCCGCGGCGCATGAGACGGTACTGGCACGACGCCAATCATCCACGGCGGTGCAGCACGTTCGAGAGAAGTCGGGATGGCCTTCTGCTCATACTTCTGTTGTTGGCCCCACATCGGACATCCCGAACGTGCTGCCGAATGTCCGCAAATTGGGGGTAAAGCGGACATGGTGTGAGAGGTTGGCGATGTCCGCTTCTGGCCCATAGCGGACATCCGAAAGGTACGCATCCATTGTCGCTTTCGGGGGTAAAGCGGACACTGCTATTGACCCAAAGCGGACATCTAGATGCGCGGCACCGTTACCCGATGGTGCGATGTAACAAGCACAAGCGCTGCATTTTTATCGCCAGCGGAGATACGTGGAGTGGTCGATACCTTCGTTTAGGTTTTTTCTCTTTCGTATCGCCGACGAAAAAAAGCAAAACTTGGCAAGCTATCGCAAGACCGTGCGGGCTTTCGTTATTAGCAATCGACCAGTGGCCGGGCTATTGCCGGTGCAAAAGCGCCCCTCAACACGGATGGACAAAATGATTGCTGCGCGTGTTACAGAAACTTACGCGAGCCTCTTTCTCACGCCTAAACAAGCCGACGGCTCACGCTACTCCGCGATTGCGAGGGTTGGGGCCTTCGAGGTTCGCCTGCTCGAACTGCCATCCGTCAATTCTCCAGAAGAATTGGCGCTTTGGGTTGAACTTTATGATCGAGATCTTCGAGTCGGCGTTGACAGCTATAAGTGCAGTGATTTGGATGAGGCGATAGACGCCGCGCAATTCCTGACTGCCCAAGCCAGACAACAAAGCCGGGGAATCTCGGCTCCTTCGAGCGATTACGGGCGAATCTATAGCTGCCTGAGTGTGGCGTGACCGCGTTGGGATTGCTCGGCTGGTCGAGTAGCGCTGATCGTGCCCCCGATCGTGGGTGCGGTCACCTTCGGATGTCCGCTTATAGCGGACATGGGCTCTTGCACTGCACATGTCTGCTTTTGACCCAAAGCGGACATTGTGTGCCGCTTCCACTCTCTCCGTTTTAGACGATAAGATGCCGCCTCTTGACTCGGGGGCGGCAATGAGGCGGCGCGAGTTCATAGGCTTGCTTGGTAGCATTGCTGCTTGGCCGATTGGGCTACGCGCGCAACAGCTCCCTACGATGATCGGATTCCTGAGGCCCACCAAGGCCGAGGAAGGGAGAACAAATGCCGATAAAGATATTTTTTGCGCAGGGAAATGAGCAGATCGGACAACTTGAGTCAGACATCAATGAATGGCGAAACCATCTTGGTTCTAGAGCTGAGGTGACGCACATAGCTACCTCCGCCACTGAACACAAAGATGATTCCGAAGGCTGGCAACCTCGCATTGTGATAACTGTCTGGTACGAACTTTAGAGGCCAAATCCTCAAATTAGGACACCACCTTTTTGCGCGGCCTCGACAACTGCCTGGGCACTACGTGCTTCCAATAGTTTGTCGCGCGTAGTCCTGGATATCGATTTCGTGGATTCTCGTGGCGTCATGCTCCTCTCGCCGCTCTACTTGGTGGCGTTACGTATCTTTGATCGCAGAGTCGAGGGCCTTCGCAAGGGCCTTAGCCTTTGAGAGCGCTGCGCGGTGTTTCTCTTCATTGGAGCTCACACGGCCTGTCTCGACAGTCACCATGCACCGTATGGTGTCGTTGCCCCTGGAGAGAACGACCGAGAATTGATCGGTCTGAGCGTTGCGGGTGACTTCCAGCTTTTCCATTCAATGCTCCTGCTTTCCACCAGGCACCGCGTGGAAATGCCGCGCGGGTGGGGCGATTGCCTCCCACTCAGGCTACCCAAGTCTTCCGAAACATCTTGTATTTATCGCCATTCAAAGCGCGCATAGTGAGACAAACATGGTGACGCTCTGCCATTGAGGCCATTGCAATGCTCACACGCACAAAACGCGTGACGCTGACATTTCAGCATCCCTTTTCGCGCGAAGGCGTCGACCGAAGCCTAACGGCCGGCGACTATGAATGACGTTTTGCGGACGCAAATGTCTGCTTTTTGATCCAAGCGGACATTCAGCACAACCTGACACTCCCCTTCCAGAGTGCTTGTGGGGATTGTTACGATGCCCTGTCCTGAGCATCGGGGGCTACAATGAGGCGGCGAGATTTTATCAAAGTTGTTGGCGCAGCCGCCACTTGGCCATTCGTGGCCCGCGCCCAGCAGTCGGGCAAGCTGCCGAGGGTCGGCATCTTGGAACCATACGCCGCCACTGATCCTGGCTATCGAATGGCGCAGGCTCTCCATGACACGGGAATCGAGGAGGGCCGTGACATTGCCGTCGAGTGGCGTTACGCCGGCGGCCAAACCGGACGTATCCCGGCACTGGCAGCTGATCTGGCACAACTCAGGCTTGATGCGATCGTCGCCATCGGCGACGTCGCGATCCAGGCGGTCCGAAAGGAGACCGCAACGACCCCTATCATTGGCGGCAGCGATGACCTTGTGGGCGAGGGACACGTTGCAAGTCTGGCCCATCCCGGCGGTAACGTGACGGGGATCAGTATTCTTGCGTCGGAGCTAAATGCGAAACGGCTTGAGGTGCTCAAGGAGGCCGCGCCTTCGGTATCCCGCGTCGTCGTCCTTTGGGACCCCGCCACCGGCACATTT
>DAISKM010000156.1:0-2867 GCA_036820945.1 Pseudolabrys sp. | reverse complement strand
AAGTGTGGCCGAGAACTTGCGCGTAGAGCTGCAGGTGCACGAGGTGACAGGCGGCGGCGTTCTGAACAGAACATTCGACGCGGCGCGGGCATGGGGCGCAAACGGCCTGAACGTCCTGGCCTCGCCGTTGCTTCATGCTTTGCGGCAGCCCATCATCGATCAGGCCGCAGCGGACCAACTGCCTGCAATCTATCAGTGGGGAGAGTCGGCGAGAGCAGGTGGCCTCATGTCTTACGGTCCGTTTCGCAACGACGTCTATCAAGCCATTTCCCGCCAACTCGCACGCATACTGAAGGGCGCTGATGTGGCGGAGCTTCCCGTCGAGCAGCCGACCAGGTTCGAGCTGGTCATCAATCTGAAAACCGCGAGGGTGCTTGGTCTTGCTATTTCGCCCTTGCTGCTCGCCCGAGCCGACGAGGTGATCGGATAGTCAACCGAATGTCCGCTATTGGCCTAAAGCGGACATCCCTAGCTGTACCGCACATGTCCGCTTTCGGGGGCAAAGCAGACATGACTTTTTGCGGCGCGAATGTCTGCTTTTGACCCAAAGCGGACCTCGGAGCCCTATCAAAGTTCTGCTTGTAATCGGTACAATAGCAACGTCGGCAATGGGGCGAGGCCATGAGGCGCCGGGAGTTCATTAGCCTTGTCGGTGGCGCGACGATCATCCCGCTGGTCGCACGCGCCCAGCAAACTTCTATTCCCGTCGTCGGGATCTTAGGAGCGACGACAGCGCAGGGATACGCGGCGCAACTTGCAGCCTTTCGCGAGGGTCTGAACGAAGCAGGATTAGTCGAGGGCCGAGATGCAGTCATTGAATATCGCTGGGCGGATGACCAATACGATCGGCTTCCGGGATTGGCTGCTGATCTTGTCCGCCGCCGCGTGGCTGTGATTGCGACAATAGGCGGAAATGCGGCTTCGCTGGCCGCAAGGACCGCGACAACGACAATTCCGATCGTCTTTCATGGGAGCCTCGACCCTGTCAAAGCCGGATTTGTTGCAAGCCTGAACCGGCCCGGGGGCAATGCCACCGGGGTGGTTACGCTGAACGTAGATACCGGCCAGAAACGGTTAGAATTAATGCACGAGGTCGTTCCAGCGGCGACTACTCTAGGGCTCCTCCTGAACCCGGCGAACAAAGTTGTAACCGAGACTCAATCAAAAGATCTGCAAGCGGGGGCCCGCGGATTGGGCCTACAACTCCGTGTACTGAATGCGAGCACCGAACGCGATTTCGAGGGTGTGTTCGCGAGTCTGAAGCAGATGCAAGTAGGCGGGCTCGTGATAGGGACCGATGGTTTTTTTGTTAGCCGGAGTGAACAGCTGGCTGCTCTCACGATCCGCTACGCAATGCCAGCGATCTTCCAATATCGGGCATTCGCAGCCGCCGGTGGACTAATGAGTTATGGAGGGAGCGTCACGGACTCTTACCGACTGTCCGGCATTTATGTCGGCCGCATCCTCAAAGGCGAGAAACCCGCCGATCTGCCGGTCCAGCAGTCCACAAAAGTTGAACTGATCGTCAATCTCAAGACCGCAAAGGCACTCGGTCTGACCGTACCGATGTCGCTCCTCGGCCGCGCCGACGAGGTGATCGAATGATGGCTCATGTCCGCTTTATTGCCCATAGCCGACATCGGCTGGTGCAGCGCACATGTCTGCTTTTAGCAGTAAAGCGGACATGACCTTTTGCGGGAATCCGCTTTCGCCGTCGCTGTTGGGGCTAAAGCGGACATGCCCTTGTGCACTGCATATGTCGGCTTATGACCCAAAGCGGACATCACCGAGCCCTTTCAATTTCGCTACTTGAGCCGTTACGATCCCCTGAAATAGGGGGCGGCAACGAGACGGCGCGAGTTCATCACACTTCTTGGCGGCGCGGCCGCCTCCTGGCCGCTCGCGGCGCGCGCGCAGCCCGCCAGCTCGATGCGACTGGTTGGCGTGCTGATGGACTATGCAGAGAACGATCCGGCCTCACAGTCCCTGGTAGCGGTATTTCGGGGTGAACTCGCGAAGCTGGGGTGGAAGGAGGGCGGCAATCTCCGAATAGAGGTTCGTTGGAGCGCTGGTAGAGCGGACAGGGTGGGAACGTTCGCAAAAGAACTGGTCAATCTGCGACCCGACGTACTACTCGGCCGGGGCACGCCCGAGACCATCGCTCTTGCTCGCGAGACGCGGACAATTCCAATCGTCTTCGCAGCCGTATCCGATCCGATCGGCAGTGGCTTCGCCGCGAGCCTCACGCATCCGGGCGGCAATATCAGCGGCTTCACGAATGTAGAGGGGACGGTTGGCGGCAAATGGGTCGAACTACTAAAGGAGATTGCTCCGCGCACCACACACGTGGCGCTTCTGTTCAATCCGGCAACGGCGCCGCCAGTCCAATTCTACATGCCGTCCATTCAAGCGGCAGCAGCGTCTTTTGCCATCCAGACGAGTATCGCTCAGGTTCACGCCACGGATGGGATCGAGGGCGCTATCGCCACACTCGCGCGCACTCCGGGTGGCGGCCTCATCGTGATGCCGGACACATTCAACGTGACAAATCGTGACTTGATCTTTGCGCTCGCGACCCGTTACGGCGTTCCAGCGGTCGCTAACAATCCCATTTTTGTGGAATCAGGCGGCCTCATCACTTATGGCGTTGATTTTGCTGAATTGATGCGCCAGGCGGCAGGGTACATCAATCGCATCCTTAAAGGTGATAGCCCAGCCAATCTGCCAGTCCAAATCCGACCAAATTCAATCTCGCTGTCAACCTCAAAACCGCGAAGGCGCTTGGCCTGACTGTGCTGCCGACGCTGCTCGACCGTGCCGACAAAGTGATCGAATAAGATGGTTTTTGTTGCGCTGCATGAGTCTGC
>DAISKM010000155.1:0-7519 GCA_036820945.1 Pseudolabrys sp. | reverse complement strand
CTGCATGGCAGGCAGCGGCAAACAAAACGGCAATGAAAACCGCATTTTCCATTAGCATTCGAAATCGGTCATTCGACGAAAGAAGGGGGTAAAAATCCGGGTCAGGAAGTCGACGCGTTGCCGCTCGATCTGCTGCGACGCGAAGGGAACAGCAATTTTATACCGGCCGTTCCTTTAGTGACTAGCCGTCCGCGCTGGGCCAGAGTATCGTTTCGGAAACGACAAAAAAATTCTGCGTCACCTGGGAGAGGAAACTATGGGACAATCACGTCTATCGCGTCGTGCCGTTCTCAAGACTGCCGCCCTCGGCTCCGCAGCGGTCATTACCGCACCTTATGTAAGCGGCGTCCATGCCGCGGGCTCTTTGACCTTGGGATGCTGGGATCACTGGGTGCCGGGCGCTAACAAGACACTCGATAAAATCTGCAAGGAATGGGGCGAAAAGAACAAGGTCGATGTCCATATCGACTACATCACCTCCCAAGGCGAGAAAGACAAGCTGACCGCCGCCGCCGAAGCGCAAGCCGGCACGGGTCACGACATCATGTCCCATCGCGATTGGAATATTCAGATCCATCAACGCCTGCTGGAACCGCTCGACGATGTCGTCGGTCAGCTCATTAAACAGTACGGCCCAATCAGTCCGGTCGCCGAATATCTCGCCAAGATCAAAGGAACGTGGCGCGGCGTCCCGACGGCGGTCGGAAGTCAGGTTAAGCCGTGTCAGTCGCGCTTCGATCTCTATAAAGAGCACTGCGGCGTGGATCTGGTCGACATGTTCCCGGCGGACGAGTCCAAATACGACAAGGCCAAGACCGATAAATGGACCTGGGATCTCTATCTCGAGTGCGCGCAGAAGCTGCACAAGGCTGGTTATCCGGTCGGTCTGCCGATGGGGCAGACCAGCGACGCGGTCGATTGGGTCGGCGCGCTGTTCAAGTCTTTCGGCGTCGTGATGATCGACGAGAAAGACAACATCAAAGTCAACTCGAATGAAACCCGTGCTGCTTTGGAATATCTAAAGAAGCTGATGGCGGTGAATCCACCTGAGGTCTACGCGTGGGACGACGCCGGCAATAACCGGTGGATCATTTCCGGCAAGGGCTCGGGCATCATGAATCCGCCAAGCTCGTGGGCAGTCGCCAAGCGCGACAATATCAAGGTCGCGGAAAACATCTGGCATCACGCCATGCCGAGCGGTCCGAAGGGCCGTTTTGTCGGACAGCTCCCGCAGTTCTACGGACTATGGAGTTTCTCGAAGAATAAATCTGCAGGCAAAGATCTCCTGCTCCATATGTCGCAAAAAGAATCGATGGCCCAATTGGTTGCTGCCTCGAGCGGTTACGACCTGCCGTCGTTCAGGAGCATGTACGACTTCGAGACCTGGAAGACGGTCGAGCCGCCGAAGGGCGTCGTCTACAGCTATCCGCCCAGGGCCGATGAGCAAACCTCGATGTTCGGCGCACCCGCGCGTTCGGAAGTTGGTGCCCAGATGTACAACCAGGCCATCAACACCGTGATGGTATCCAAGTTCACGCAGGGCAACGAAAAGCTCGACGACGTCATCAAGTGGGCGGAGAAGGAGCTCGAAGGCGCGCTGCGCGCGTGATCTGGCTTTGTCATCAACGCGTGTGTCGACCGTTTGGCCGGCATACGCGGCGTTCACCGGCGGGCGGCAGCCGTTAGCAGGTTGAAGACAGCCAAATGGCGGATACAGTTCATACTTGGGTCCCAAGCCTGCAAACTGCAGGCGCGCGTCCATCGACACGTCGCGGGCTTGGGAAATTCCTGCGCCAGCGTTCGACCATTGCCTTCCTGATGTGTCTGCCGCTGATCGTGATCATCTTCAGTCTTGTCATCTACCCGGCGTTCTATTCGATTTACCTGTCGATGCTGAACAAGGCGCAGACGCGCTTCGTCGGCCTGGGCAACTTCAGCTTTCTTCTCTCCCGAGACGTTTTCTGGATGGTCGTGTGGCAGTCCGCAATCTTTGCGCTCTCTGCCGTGTTCTTCAAAGCAGTTATCGGCTTGATCACGGCCCACCTGATCAACAATCTGCCTGCCAAAGGTCAGCGAAAGTGGCGCGGCATGCTGCTGGTGCCGTGGGTCATCCCATTGGCATTGTCGTCGCTGGGCTGGTGGTGGCTGTTCGATCCCACCCACTCCGCTTTCAATTGGATACTGAAGAGTCTCGGCTTCAATGAAATCGCGTGGCTGAGCGATCCCTATTGGGCCCGGTTTTCGGTGATCCTTGTGAATGTGTGGTACGGCGCGCCGTTCTTCCTCATCATGTATCTGGCCGCGTTGAAATCAGTCCCCGAGCAGCTCTACGAAGCCGCGGCAATCGATGGCGCAAATGCCTGGCAGAAGTTCATCCACATTACGCTGCCAATGATGCGCAACATTATCGCCATCACCGTGCTGTTCTCGCTGATCGTCACGTTCGCCAACTTCGATATCGTCCAGATCATGACCGCAGGCGGGCCTCGCAACATGACACATGTGTTTGCGACCTATTCGTTCCTGCTTGGTATTCGTTCCGGGGACCTGCCGCTCGGCGCCGCAACATCTCTGTTCATGTTTCCGATCCTTGCGATCGCGGCCATTTTCATCCTCCGCGGCGTACGTAAACGCGGGAGGGACATCGCATGACCTCAATCGCGGTTGCAGTTCCGAGATCGACCGGCGCACGGCGCAGCCTCAAGCGTAGCCGCCGATGGGCCCTGATCACCTCGTACGTATTTCTGGTGATTTTTGCCATCTTCTTCCTGATGCCTCCCTACTACATGATTGTGACCTCGCTTAAGAGCGACGCCGAGGTTGCGCACATGGCGACCAACCCCTGGATCATCGCCAACGGGATCACGCTCGACCAATTCAAGCTTCTTTTCACCCAGACCGATTTCCTGATCTTTTTCAAAAACACCGCAATCGTGACGGTCTCCGTCGTTGTCATCACAATGGTTGTGAGTGTGCTCGCAGCGTTCTCGCTCGGCCGCATGCGATTCTGGGGTTCCAGCATTCTCGCCACGGGAATTTTTCTCACCTATCTCGTGCCTGACACCTTGCTGTTCATCCCGCTGTTCCAGATCGTGAAAGCCATCGGACTGCTCAACTCCTATTGGGGCATGGTGCTGGTCTACCCGACGCTCACCGTGCCCTTCTGCACCTGGATCATGATCGGCTATTTCCAGTCGATCCCGAAGGAGCTTGACGAAGCGGCGCTCATCGACGGCGCCGGCCACATGCAGATGCTGCTGAAAATTTTCATTCCGGTCGCGCTGCCGGGCATTATAGCGGCGACCATCTTCGCTTTTACGGTGTCATGGGCGGCTTTCGTGTATCCGATGGCGTTTCTTTATTCGGCCGATCAGCAGGTTCTTACTGTCGGGACAGTCACGAGCCTGATCCGCGCTGACGTCTACAAGTGGGGCATGTTGATGGCTGGCGCGCTGGTCGCAGCCGCCCCGCCGCTCGTGATCTACGCCTTCCTCATGGACTACTACATCGCCGGATTGACCTCCGGCGCCACCAAGGGCTGAACATTATGGCCGAAGTCGCGTTGCGTCAGGTCGTCAAGAAATTCGGCGATATCGAAGCTGTACGCTCGATTGACCTTGATATCCCCGACAACGAATTCGTCGTGCTGGTGGGGCCTTCCGGCTGCGGCAAGAGCACGACCTTGCGCATGATCGCCGGCCTTGAGGAAGTTACCTCCGGCGAGATCTGCATTGGCGGGGAGATCGTCAATGATCTGCCGCCGAAGGATCGCGACATCGCGATGGTGTTCCAGAACTACGCGCTCTACCCGCATATGACAGCGTTCGAGAACATGTCGTTCGGTCTGAAGCTGCGCAAGTTCTCCAAAAGCGAGATTCGTCAACGCGTGGAGCACGCCGCCCGCATTCTGGACATTACAGAGCTTCTTGACCGCCGTCCCAAGGCATTATCCGGCGGTCAGCGCCAGCGGGTGGCCATGGGTCGCGCGATTGTCCGTAATCCCAAGGTTTTCCTCTTCGATGAGCCACTGTCGAATCTGGACGCGAAGTTACGCGTGCAGATGCGCACGGAGATCAAGCGCGTCCACCAGAAGGTGAAGACGACAACGGTTTACGTCACCCATGACCAGGTTGAAGCAATGACGCTTGCCGACCGCGTGGTGGTCATGAACCACGGCCGGATCGAGCAGATCGGAACGCCGCAGGAGCTTTATCATCAGCCCCGCACAAGGTTCGTCGCCGGTTTCATCGGTTCACCGGCGATGAATTTTATCCCCTGCCAGATTGAGCAGAATGGCGCCGGCATGCGTGTGCGCGTTGCCGACAACATCGCCTTGCCCGTTCCTACCGGCCGTTCGGCGCGCTACCAGCCATTTATTGGAAAACAGATCACCCTTGGTCTGCGGCCGGAACACATCACCGAACCGCGGCACAACGGCCGCAACGATGGGTGCGACTTTGCGGTGACCCTGGACGTCGTCGAGCCGCTTGGCATGGAGACGATGGTCTTCTTTACCGTGAATGGCGTCGAAATTTGCGGCCGCGTCGAACCCAGCAGTGCGGCCGATGCGGGCGCCACAATGCGACTGCACGCCAACGTCGATCATATGTATCTGATCGACCCCTCGAACGGTGAAGTAATCTAGCGCGAGTTTTCTGATTTACGCTTTCGCCGCCGCCGGCGCCCATAGTTTCGGCCCGGCTCGTTGATATTGCGGCGGTCGATACACCTCGGCGCCGAGCGTCTTGGCAGCGTGCCAGCCCCAATGGGGGTCGTCGAGAAAACTACGCGCCATAGACACTAGATCGGCCTGCCCGCTGGCGACAATTTCCTCGGCGTGCTGAGGCTTCACAATCAAACCCACTGTGCGGGTTGGAATGCCAGCCTCCCGCTTTACCCGCGCAGCGATTGGCACGTTGTAGCCCGGCTCAGTGGGATTGCGGATGTCCGCGGCGACGCCACCAGATGAGATGCAGATAAAATCGATTCCCTCCCCTTTCAGGGCCCTGGCGATCGCCACAGCATCGTCGGGAGTAAGTCCGCCTTCTCGCCAATCGCTGCCGGTGATGCGCGCGCCGAGCGGCACCGTTCTTGGCACCACTGCGCGCACCGCGCGCGCAATCGACAACGGAAAGCGCATGCGGCTCTCGAATGAACCCCCATATTGGTCGGTCCGTTTGTTGGAAATTGGAGACATGAAACCATGGGCTATGTAACCATGGGCCATGTGAAGCTCGATCTCGTCGAAACCGATACGAAGAGCACGTTCGGCGGAAGAGACAAACGCCGCACGGACTCGCTCCATATCCGCTTCGGTGACTTCGCGCGGCGTGTGCCATCCCTCGCCGAACGGAATAGGCGACGCCGCGATCGTAGGCCATGGATCTTCTTCAGGCTTTAACGGGGCGGCGCCCTCCCACGGGCGCTGGGCAGAGCCTTTGCGGCCGGAATGGGCAATCTGGATGCCAAACTTGGCATTGCCCATGCGCCGCGCCTGCGCGACTACGCGAGCGAGCGCTGCTTCATTGTCATCGGAGTACAAGCCAAGGCAACCATGCGTGATGCGGCCATGCCTTTCGACATGGGTGGCTTCCACAATCACCAATGCGGCGCCGGAATGGGCAAGCATCCCCAGATGCATGAGATGCCAGTCATTGGCGCAGCCATCGTCTGCGGAATACTGGCACATCGGCGAAACAACGATGCGATTGGCGAGTTCGAGGTTCGCCAGGCGAAACGGCGTGAACAAGGTACTTGGCATGGGAGGGATTCGACTCTGGCTGGGAAGCGCCGGATTTAGCGCTGCTGGATGGATTTCAGATAGGCAATAATTGCACCCACATCAATCGGCAACCATCGGCTTACCTACGTGGGAGGCCGCAAATCTGCGCGGGGAGCAAAAGCGGATGCGCGACCGGCAAGCGCGGCCCAGATTGCGGCAACGCGCTCGGCTTCGTGGAGTTGGGACGCGAGCTGTTCCTGCGTGCAATAGCGTTTCCATCGGCCGCTGCGCTCAAGCTCGCGCATATAAGCAAGCCGCCGCCGAGCCAAAGCATGCCATTTCTCGGCGATCCTATCGATTCGAACTTCGTCCCGAACAGCTGCCATTGAATGCCCCCCGGCACTCGCCAATCCGGTACTCGACCGACGCGTAATGCATCGACGACAACCGGAAATTGCACGAAAACAACGGCACTTAGTTGGAAACCGCGATGTACTCCGATTCTAGAAAGGCTCGGCTAAAGGCGGATACGCAGCTTATTGGCAAGCTCACCAATGATGCCACGACGGAACAGAAGAACGCACGCGACGAAAATCGCACCTTGTATGACCAGAACCCATTCGCCGATCGGCGCAAGCTTGAACTGCATGACCAGGATCACGAATGCGCCGACGACCGGTCCAAAGATCGTACCAAGGCCGCCGACCAACGTCATCAGCACGACTTCACCCGACATGGGCCAATTCACGTCCGTGAGCGAAGCCAATTGCAGCACAATGGCCTTGGTGGCGCCTGCAACCCCAGCGAGCGTCGCCGACAGCACAAAGGCGACCAACTTGTATCGGTCCGTTTTGTACCCGAGCGAGATTGCGCGTGTTTCATTCTCTCGTATGGCCTTGAGAACTTCCCCAAAAGGCGAATGGATAATCCGGTAAATGAACATAAAGCCCGCAAGAAAAATGATCAGCACGACGGCGTACATCGCCATCTCGTTCCTGAGGTCGACAATTCCAAACAGGTGGCCACGCGGCACCGCCTGGATGCCATCTTCGCCGCCAGTGAATTTTGCTTGAAGAGCAAAGAAAAACATCATCTGTGCAAGGGCGAGCGTGATCATGGCGAAGTAGATGCCCTGGCGGCGAATTGCCAACGAGCCGGCGACAACGCCGCAGACGGCGGCGGTCGCCGTCCCGGTCAGTATCGCAAGCTCCGGCGAAAAGCCCCACGCTTTCGCCGAATAGGCTGAGAGATAGCTCGCCCAGCCGAAATAGAGCGCGTGCCCAAATGACAACAGACCGACATATCCGATCAACAAATTGAAGGCACAGGCAAAGAGCGCAAAACACATCGCCTGCATGAGAAACAACGGATATGTCACGAAAGGCGCGACGACGAGCGCAGCAACCATGACGATAAAGCCGATGGTCTCGCTTTGAGTGCGAAGGGCGGAGGGTTCCTTCGCGAGCGGATCGACGACCCGTTCCATCATGCCCTCCGTCCGAACAAGCCGGCCGGGCGCACCAGCAGAACAATCGCCATAATCACGAAGATCACGGTGTTCGAGGCCTCCGGAAAGAAGACCTTGGTTAGGCCCTCGATCACGCCGAGACCGAATCCGGTCACGATCGCTCCGAGGATCGAGCCCATTCCGCCGATCACAACGACCGCGAAAACCACGATGATCAGCTCGGCGCCCATCTGGGGCGAGACATTGTATATCGGCGCTGCCATCACGCCGGCAAAGGCGGCAAGTGCCACGCCAAAACCGTAGGTGAGCGTGATCATCCGGGGCACGTT
>DAISKM010000154.1:0-7625 GCA_036820945.1 Pseudolabrys sp. | reverse complement strand
TGGTGGGTCGCGACGGCTCCATCGACTGGCTATGCTGGCCCCGGTTCGATTCGCCGGCGTGCTTTGCTGCGCTCCTTGGGACGACTGATAACGGTAGATGGCTGATCGCCACGAAGGACGCGCCGGTCGCCATAAATCGGCGTTATCGCCCCGGTACCCTCATCCTTGAAACTGAATTCCAAATTGAGTCTGGCAGTGCGGCGGTCATCGATTTCATGCCGCCGGCAGACGGCGCCGATCTGGTGCGGATTGTCGCCGGCCGCTCGGGTCGAGTAGTTTTCCAGACTGAGCTCGTGTTGCGCTTCAATTACGGCGCGAGCGTGCCGTGGGTCAGCCGCCTCGATGACGACACGCTCAACGCCATTGCCGGACCGGAGCGCCTTGTCCTACGGACGCCGACCTCGCTCTACGGCGAAGACCTTAAGACCCTTGGTGAGTTCACGGTCGAGGCCGGCCAGTCGATGCCCTTCGTTCTCTCCTACGGATCTTCATTTCAAAGTCCGCCACCCCCGATCGATCCTCTCCAGGCTCTGGAAGATACGGAAGTATTCTGGCGCCAATGGAGCGATCGCTGTCCTGCCGTCGAGCCTTGGACGGAAGCGGTGAAACGCTCACTTATCACTTTGAAGGCTTTGACCTACGCGCCGACCGGCGGGATCGTCGCCGCTGCCACCACCTCGCTGCCCGAGCATCTGGGTGGCGTGAGGAACTGGGATTATCGCTATTGCTGGCTGCGCGACGCCACTTTCACGCTGTTGGCCTTTATGAACCTCGGATACTACGACGAAGCGAAGGCGTGGCGCGATTGGCTGCTGCGGGCTATTGCCGGCAGCCCACGCCAAATCCAGATCATGTATGGCGTGGGCGGTGAGCGATGGCTGCCAGAACAGATCGTCCCTTGGCTGCCCGGCTATGAGAACTCCGCGCCAGTGCGCATTGGCAATGATGCGTCCCAGCAGCTGCAGCTCGACGTGTATGGCGAGGTCTTCGACGCAATCTTTCAGACGTACAAAGCGGGCATGGCGCCATCCGAACGCGGCCGAGCGTTGCGGCCGGTTGTACTGGAATATCTCTCGAAGGCTTGGCGGCAGCCCGACGAAGGCCTGTGGGAGGTGCGCGGCGGGCCGCAGCACTTTGTTCATTCGAAGGTGATGGCTTGGGTCGCATTCGATCGAGCGGCGAATGAGGACGCGGCATGGAAATTCGACGAGCCACAGCAACGGTGGCGCGAAATCGCCAACCAAATCCATGCCGAGGTCTGTGAGCGCGGTTTCGACCGCGATCTTAACAGCTTTGTGCAGGCCTACGGCTCCAAGCGGCTCGATTCCAGCCTGCTGCTGATCCCGCTCGTGGGTTTCCTTCCCGCAAGCGATCCACGGGTCCAGGGAACACTTCGGGCGATCGAGAATAAACTCCTCATCGATAGGGAATTTGTTCTGCGCTATGAAACCGAAAACACCGGTGATGGCTTGCCCGAAGGCGAAGGCGCGTTCCTGGCGTGCAGCTTTTGGCTCGTCGATAACTACATCTTGCAAGGGCGCCATGCGGAAGCTCGGAAACTATTTGGCCGTTTGCTCTCGCGCTGCAATGACGTGGGTTTGCTCTCCGAAGAGCTGGACCCGCTGACCGGCCGCATGCTGGGCAATTTCCCACAAGCTTACAGTCATGTCGGCTTGATCAACTGCGCGCTTAACTTGAACCGGAAGACGGGTCCGGCAGAGGAGCGCGCGAACTCAGAGGTGTCATGGGTCGCCCCCTAGCTGGGTCGCATTGCGCGTTTTGCGGAACACTTTTGATTTCGTGATCGAGCGTTTTCGCTAAGTCGACAGCAGCGCGCGCTGAATGCGAATGACAGGCGAGAAGCCCGGTTCAGAAGACCATCATCGGCGAAGGACTTCCGGTGATGCACGGCAAAGGTCAACGGCAAGCGTCATTCGCGACCCTGCGCTCTGCGTGCCACAAAAAAAGCGCATTGGCGTCAGCGTCCGCTCCCGGACGGTGCTACAATCTGCCAGAAGAATACATCCAAAGACTGTGACGAGGCCTGCCACTCGACGCGGAATGGCCAGATCAACGCGCGGAACGCTGCGTGTGAATGAACATTAACTTCGAAGCCGGGGCCGCTTGGAGGGTAACGTCCATGAGGACTCGATCATTTCGGACAGCAGCTTTCGTGCAAACCGCCACGTCGGCCCCCCTTTCGCCGGATCTCCTACATAGGATGGATGCCTACTGGCGCGCCGCAAACTATCTCTCCGTTGGCCAGATCTATCTTCAAGATAATCCCCTACTCGAAGTCCCATTGACGCGCGAACACATAAAACCTCGGCTGCTGGGGCATTGGGGCACGACAACGGGATTGAACTTTGTCTATGTTCACCTTAATCGACTGATCAAAGAGAACGATCTGAACATGATTTATGTCATAGGCCCGGGGCATGGCGGCCCCGGGCTTGTGGCGCATAGCTACCTCGAGGGTTCCTACACGGAGACGTATCCGGTTATCGAGCGCAGCCGAGAGGGCTTGCGACGTCTATTCCGGCAATTCTCTTGGCCCTATGGCATTCCAAGTCATGTCTCCCCGGAAACTCCGGGTTCGATCCATGAAGGCGGGGAGTTGGGTTATTCGCTCGCCCACGCCTATGGCGCGGCATTCGACAATCCGGACCTGATAGTCGCCTGTATCGTGGGCGACGGCGAAGCCGAGACTGGCCCACTCGCCACGAGTTGGCATTCGAACAAATTTCTCAATCCCGCCCGCGACGGAGCGGTTCTGCCGATACTTCATCTCAACGGCTTCAAAATCGCTAACCCGACCGTTTTAGCTCGCATCGACCAGCAGGAACTCACCGAACTCTTCTACGGCTATGGCTATGATCCGTGGATCGTAGAAGGCGACGATCCCCCCAACGTGCATCAGCAGCTTGCCGCTGCGCTGGACAAGGTTCTGGCGCAGATCCGCGAGATCCAACAAACCGCGCGCGACGGCGGCAGGTCCGATAGGCCGGATCGACCGCGCTGGACCATGATCATCTTCCGCACGCCCAAGGGCTGGCCGGGACCAAAGTTCGTTGATGGCAAACCGGTGGAGGGAACCTGGCGGGCGCACCAGGTGCCGCTTATGGACTTCGCCAATGCCAAGCACGTTCGACAACTCGAAGAATGGATGATGAGTTACAGGCCGCACGAATTGTTTGATGAACACGGTAAATTCCGGGACGACCTCGCTGCGCTTGCCCCGACTGGCCATCGTCGCATGAGTGCAAACCCACACGCGAATGGCGGCGAGTTGCTGACGCCACTAACTGTGCCGCATTTCCGCGACTATGCCGTAGACATTCTGTCACCCGGAAGTGTCTGCGCTGAATCCACGCGAATTCTGGGCAAATATTTGCGCGATGTGATGAAGTTTAATTTGGAAACGCGCAACTTTCGTCTCTTTGGTCCCGACGAAACCGCCTCCAACCGGCTCGACGCTGTCTATGAGGTGAGCGGCAAGGTATGGATGGCCGCCATAGAGGATGTAGACATCGACCTGAGCACCGTAGGGCGCGTTATGGAAGTTTTAAGCGAACATCTGTGCCAAGGTTGGCTCGAAGGATACTTGCTGACTGGACGCCATGGATTTTTCTCGTGCTACGAGGCGTTCATCCACATCGTCGATTCCATGGTCAATCAGCACGCGAAATGGTTGAAGGTCACGAGAAATATTTCCTGGCGGAAGCCAATTGCATCCCTAAACTACCTGCTCACCTCCCATGTCTGGCGGCAGGATCATAATGGCTTCTCGCACCAGGATCCGGGCTTCATTGATCATCTCGTTAACAAGAAGGCCGGGATCGTGCGTATTTACCTGCCGCCGGATGCCAATTGTCTCCTTTCTGTGGCTGACCACTGTCTACGCAGCAAAAATTACATCAATCTGATCATCGCTGGGAAGCAGCCGGAATGGCAGTGGCTCGACATCGATTCTGCAGCCCAACACTGTACCTCCGGAGCGGGCATTTGGCAGTGGGCAAGCAACGATGCGGGCGACCCCGATGTCGTCATGGCGTGTGCCGGCGACGTGCCGACGCTCGAAACTCTCGCAGCGGTCACGCTACTGCGCGATTATGTGCCGGATATCCGTATACGCTTCGTGAACGTTGTCGACCTGATGGTGCTCGAGCCACAAAGCGAACACCCCCACGGACTTTCGGATCGGGATTTCGACGAGTTGTTTACGATTGATAGGCCCGTCATTTTCGCCTTTCATGGCTATCCAACGTTGATTCATCGGCTGACCTACCGGCGGCACAACCACGAAAACTTTCATGTACGCGGGTATAGGGAGGAGGGCACGACGACAACCCCCTTCGATATGGTCGTACTCAACAATCTCGATCGCTACCAGCTTGCGCTAGATGCAATCAATCGGATTCCGCGATTGAGCAACGAAGTGAAGAAAGCGACCGACCGCTACTGGAGCACTATGGAGCGCCACAAACTCTACGTAAGTGAGCACGGCGAGGACATGCCGGAGGTCGCAGACTGGCGATGGTCATTGCCACAATCGTGACAAAGCGGTTCTCAATTGGAACAGTAGCGAGATGCTGTCCTAGTTCCAGGTCACGCCAGCACGAGCGCGCTACGAACGCTGATCGTCTGCAGCAGCAGGAGACGGTTCTCCGCTTCCAGTTGGCTGGCGAGCTCAAAGTAGCGCACTTCATCGGAGCCGAGCCGTAACGGTTTGGAAGTTGTCGCGTGCGATTGGGGTGCCCAGAGCGATTCAATGACGTCCGAGACTCAAGACGAAAGAAGTGCAATTGCCTTCTCCGACAGTTTGGGCAGAAAACACGTCTGTATTTGACGACGATGACGTTGACGTTTGTTGAGAGAGCGGGCGCAGATGAACGTGTGAAATAAAATCGCTCTCGCGAAAAAATTGGTGTGCATCGCGTGTATATCAATACCTTAAACTGCGTTGCGCGGCGTGGTTCTCTGGAATGCGGACAGGTCGCAAGTAACTAGATCGCCGATCCTTGCAAGGTCAATGTCAGCGGGCGGAAACTCGTCCAGAATTTTTGGATCGTGCGCATAGTGACCTTGTTGGGCAAATACGGTGGTAACTCGTTCGCCCCAGATTTTCTTGACCGCAGCGAGAATTCGCAACTTGTCGTCGATTAATACATAGTGATCCGCGGGATAGAAACGTTCGACGTCATCAAGCTCCTGCTCTTTGTGAACGTAGATGAGGATTCGGTTGTCGAATGCGCGCCAGAGGCCGGATCGTTCCACCTTGCGAGGCTGGAACACGGCATCGCCGTCCGAGAGAATGACTGCAGTTCCCCACTGCTGCACATGCTTCACCGCCTCTAGAGCGCCCGGATATAAGCGGTCGGCGAACGGGTAATCGACCAGCCAGCTCGACATGCGTAGGACGTCTGGGCGGTGGATCGTCTCGATTCGAAAGCGCTCTAACGCCCCCAAATAATCGACATACCCCAAGTCATCCCGCAATTTTTCAAGGATTTGCCAGTACCTGTCGCGAGCGGCGACTCCGTAAGTCTGTTCCAAATGTTCTCGAAGATCCGCCTGCACGCGATCGTTGTCGATGAGCGTATTATCGACATCGAAAAGGAAAACGATACCAAGCGGTTTTGACATCGCAATTTCCTTGTCTTGAACGCAACAGTTTGAAGGCTAGTATGCCGAACGATCTCAGCGTGTGTTACCCTTTCCGATCATTTCTTTCACAATCTCGGTCACACGCTCCGGCTCGAAGCCGAATTTCCGTTGCAGTTCCTTAAGCGGGGCTGAAGCGCCAAATGTCTTCATGCCGACGACGCGGCCGGACTTGCCGACATAGCGTTCCCAGCCGAAGGTCGACGCCTGCTCCACTGCCACGCGTACCGTCACGTCGGGCAGCAGAATGCTGTCTTGGTACGCCTGCGTCTGGTGTTCGAAGACCTCCCAGGACGGCATCGAGACCACGCGTGAGCGGACGCCCTCGGCGAGCAGCTCCTCATGGGCGTTGACGCAGAGGCTCAGTTCGCTGCCCGATCCGATGAGGATCACTTCAGGTTTTCCCTTCGGGGGGTCGCCCAGCACGTAGGCGCCGCGCAATACGCCGGATGCGGGCGCGTATTTGGTGCGGTCCAATGTCGGTAGCGGCTGACGCGACAGGGCCAGCACCGCCGGCCTGTGCTGCAGCTGCATGATATAGCGATAGGTCTCGACGACCTCATTGGCGTCACCGGGCCGCAGCACCACGAGGCCGGGTTCGGCGCGAAAGGAGGCAAGCTGTTCTACCGGTTGATGTGTCGGGCCGTCCTCACCATCACCCATGGCATCGTGAGTGAACACAAAGATAGTGGGCAGCTCCATCAAGGCTGACAGGCGAATGGCCGGCCTCGCATAGTCGCTGAAGATGAAGAACGTGGCGCCGAAGGCGCGAAGTTTCGACAAAGAGAGTCCGTTGACTACAGCAGCCATCGCGTGTTCGCGCACGCCAAAGTGAAGGTTCCTGCCGCCGGGAGTGCCCGGCTCGAAGTCTCCGGCGCCATCAAATGTAAGGGTCGTTTTGTTCGACGGCCCGAGATCCGCGGATCCGCCGAGTAGCCAGGGGATATTCTGCGCAAGAACATTGAGGACCTTCCCCGAGGCATCCCGCCCGGCGACGCCCTTCGGATCGGGCGGAAAAACGGGAAGCTCGGAATCCCATCCGGCCGGCAGTTCACGTCGCTGCATCAGGTCAATCTCGGTTGCGAGATCCGGATATTTCGAGTGGTAAGCCGCGAAGAGTTCGGCCCAACGGCTACGGGCCTGCTCTCCGCGCGCACCAATACCAGCGGCGAAGTGCTCGCGCACTGCCTCGGGAACCAGAAATTTCGCATCCTCAGGCCATCCGTAATCCCGCTTCGCAAGCCGAATTTCCTGCTCGCCCAAAGGCTCGCCGTGCGCTTCGGCAGTATCCTGCTTATGCGGCGAGCCGTAGCCGATGTGACTATCCAGTATGATGAAGGTTGGGCGACCCTTGGTCTCGCGAAAAATGGCCAACGCGTGCTCGATCCGGCTGATGTCATTGGCGTCGCCCACGCGCAGAACGTTCCAACCGTAAGCCAGAAATCTGGCCGCGATGTCCTCCGTAAAGGTGATGCGCGTGTTACCTTCAATCGTGATGTGATTGTTGTCGTAGATCCAGCAGAGGTTGTCCAAGGCGAGATGGCCCGCCAGCGACGCTGCCTCCGATGCCACACCCTCCATCATGCAGCCATCGCCGCAAACCGTGTAGATGTCGTAGTCGAAGATCTCAAAATCGGGGCGGTTGTATCGGTTGGCGAGCCAAACCTCGGCAATGGCCATGCCTACGCTGGTGGCGACACCCTGCCCAAGTGGTCCAGTCGTGGCCTCGACCCCTGAGACCCAATGATATTCGGGGTGACCTGGGGCCTTGCTGCCGAGTTGGCGGAAGTGACGAATATCGTCGAGCGAAACCGCGGATTGCCCAAGCCGTTCGTATTCGGTATTCACCGCTCGGGTGCCGGTGAGGTGGAGCACCGACCACAGCAACATGGAGGCATGACCGTTGGAGAGCACGAACCGATCGCGGTTGGGCCAGATCGGGTCCTGCGGATCGAAGCGCA
>DAISKM010000153.1:4765-7627 GCA_036820945.1 Pseudolabrys sp. | reverse complement strand
CTCCATGAGTTGTTTTTCGACGGACTTGGCGATCAAAGCGAGCCAGGACCGGTTTTGCGCGATGCGCTTGCCGCCGATTTTGGCTCGTATGAGCGTTGGTGTTCGGAATTTGTTGCGATGGGAAAAGCGCTCGGTGGCGGCTCAGGTTGGGTGCTGCTGTCGTGGTCGGCCAGAGATCGCAAACTTGTAAACCAATGGGCGTCGGATCATTGCCACACTCTGGCTGGAGGCACGCCTATCCTCGCGCTCGATATGTACGAGCATTCCTATCACATCGACTTTGGCGCCAAAGTAGGCACCTACGTCGACACATTCATGACGGCGATCCGTTGGAGCAACACGGATCGTCTGTTCAAGCAACTTGCAAAGCCATAGGGGGCACAGCCGGGCCGCAGGGCCCATCCTGGCTCGTAACGGGTGTTGTCATGCATCGATTGATAATAGTCCTCGCGATCGCTGTCGGATTTATGCATCTGGGTTTTACGCGCGCTATCGTCGCACAATCTGTGCCTGATCCGTTGCAGCTCGAACATAAAATAATTCTGGGCGATGTCAGCGGCCGCATTGATCATTTGGCGGTCGACCTGGCGCACCACAGGCTGTTCGTCGCCGAATTGGGGAACGATACAGTCGGCGTGGTAGATCTTGATGCGCAAAAAGTCGTGCATCGCTTGTCCGGCCTGAAAGAGCCGCAAGGTATTGCCTATGTCCAAGCGAACGACTCGCTTTATGTAGCCAATGGCGGAGACGGGTCAGTGCGCGTTTTTCGAGGCACTGAATACGCACCCGCTGATCGAATCGACCTTGGCGCAGATGCGGACAATATTCGCCTCGACCTGCCGGATACTCGCCTGCTCGTCGGTTATGGCAGCGGCGGCATAGGTACTATCGACCTCCGGAGCAACAACAAGGTTGATTCATTCCCACTGCAGGCCCATCCGGAAAGCTTCCAACTCGATGCTGGAACGCACCAGATATTTGTGAACCTGCCAAATAATCGGGCTATTGCCGTGCTTGACGCGACCACGGGCCGGCAGCGGGCGACCTGGTCTCTGGTTCACGGCGGAAATTTTCCGATGGCACTCGACACTGAACGCCAGCGCGTTCTTGTCGCGTTCAGAAGTCCGCCCAAATTCGGAGCATTTAGTTGGCAAAGTGGCGATGTGGTTTCCGAGGTCGACACCTGCGGTGATGCCGATGATCTCTTCTTCGATGCAAAGCGCAAGCTCATCTACATCACCTGCGGAACGGGGTTTATCGACGTTTTGAGGGCGGAAGACTCAAAGTATTCACGCCTCACGCGAATCCCAACCGTAACCGGCGCTCGGACCGGGCTTTTTGTGCCCGACATGGAACGTTTGTTTTTGGCCGTTCGCGCTAGAGCTAGAGAGCCGGCTTCCATCTGGGTTTACCGGGTGGCGCCTTAAATAACAGGTGTAACCATGTGCACGAAGTGGGCCTGGGCGACACGATGGGGCGTTCGAGCATTTTTGCTCACGCTTGTGGCTCTTCCCGATGTCGCCTTAGCCTACCGACCGTTCGATGGGACCGACGCGGCGGTCGCCGAGCCGGGCGAAATAGAAATTGAATTCCAGCCGGCCGGAGTAATAGGCAGCAATGGTCAAAGGACCCTGGTCGCGCCAGCTACTGTTCTCAATTTCGGGTTGGTAAAAAACTGGGAGGCGGTGTTCGAAGGGCGCGTCGAAACGCCCTTCAATCCTTCTGGGCCGACGAGTTTGACCGATGCAGGGGCTTTTTTGAAATACGTCTTGCGCCCCGGAGTCCTGCAGGATCAGGCAGGCCCAAGCATCGCGACCGAGTTCGGTGCTCTCTTGCCGGACACCATTGGCAACAGCCGCTTCGGCGCCAGCGTCGCGGCAATCATTTCACAACGGTGGGACTGGGGCACCGCCCACCTGAACATCGCAGGCGCGCTCACGCGCGACCAGCATGCAGATCTTTTCACCGGCATTATCCTGGAGGGGCCGCACAAGTGGGCGGTCCGGCCAGTTGCTGAATTTTTCTACGAAGAAGAGTTCGGCCAGGCACATACATTCTCGGCTCTCATTGGCGCAATATGGCAGGTGAAGGATAACCTGTCTTTCGACGTTGGTTTTCGACACGCCATCGTCAATGGCGCAGGCGTCAACGAGGTCCGGGCTGGGCTGACATACGGTTTTCCGCTGCGACTACTGGGCGGACCGCTTCATAAATAGCCGCGCCTCAGGAGCCAGAAATCATGGACATGAGATGAGCACGTCACAAAGGAATGCCCCGGCAGCACCCGGCACGATTCTGATCCTCTCCAGTCAGGACCTGCAGACGGTGATGCGATTCGATGATTATGTCGATGCGGTCGCCGAAGCGTTTCGAATGCTGGCGGAGGGCCGTTGTGAATCACCAGTGCCGCTGCAAGTCAGTGTCACGGACGGCACCTTCCACGCCAAAGCTGCAAGCTTGCCGCTGGGGTCCGGCTACGTTGCTGTGAAAGTGAACGGCAATTTTCCAGACAACCGGTCTCGTCACGGATTGCCCACTATTCAGGGCGTTGTCTTCCTTGCCGATGCGAGTAACGGTAGGCCGCTGGCACTTCTCGATTCTATCGAGATTACGCGGCAGCGGACCGCAGCCGCAACCGCAGTTGCCATTCAGTATTTGGCCAGACCGGATTCCCGTACTGCCACGATTTGCGGATGTGGCGAACAAGGCCGCATTCAATTACGGGCATTGCGGCACAAGCTCGACCTCACGCAGGTCTTTGCATGGGACATCGACCCCCAAACCTCACGCCGCTTTTCAGCCCAGATGGCGGCGGAACTCGGGGTCGGCGTAGAGGCGCGCCTTGCCGGCCTCGTCGGCCGC
>DAISKM010000153.1:0-4755 GCA_036820945.1 Pseudolabrys sp. | reverse complement strand
TTGATGATCTGCGTGAAGGAGCATTGGTCAGCGATGCAATCGTGACCTGCACGTCTTCTCGCTCGCCTTTCTTGGGCCTTGAGGACGTGCGGCCGGGAACGTTTGTGGCCGCGGTGGGGGCTGACAATCCCGAGAAAAGTGAAATCAAACCCGAGCTCATGGCCAAGGCGGCCGTGATCGTTGATGTGCTCCAACAGAGTATCGTCATGGGCGACATGCATCATGCAATCAAAGCCGGTGTGATGACGCCGTCGGATGTACGAGCCGAACTTGGTACCCTTATTGCGCAGCATCGGCCAGGGCGGTTGGCTGACGACGAGATCACGATCTTCGACAGCTCGGGCACAGGCGTCCAAGACGCAGCGGCGGCTGCGCGCGCATACGAGCTGGCCCGGGATCGAGGCCTGGGATTGATTTGCGCGCTCGCATGAGCCTCCGGTGCTCCCTACGCTGACGGTGACGACGCAAGGAAGAGATCGTAAGGAGGTAATGTCCGCTTTGACCCAAAGCGGACATCCGGCACACCGGTTATTGAGGCCAAATTTACGCGCTTTCGGCTCCAAGGCTAAGTAAGACTCAAATAAGACGATCCTTGAGGTGCCAATGCGACGGCGCGATCTCATCAGATTGCGCGGTGGTGTAGCGGCTACCTGGCAGCTCGCTGTACGGGCACAGCAACAGCCGGGCGGATGCGCCGGCTCGGAATTCTAATGGCATTCGCGGAAAACGATGCAGATGTTCGTAAGGGCATCGCTGGAGTGACCGTCGATTTCTCAAAATTCTTTCGCCGCATTGTGCCAATCCTAATTGGATTGCTGTTGCTAACGCGTGCGCTTGGCATGGCTCAAGTGCCATTGATGGACAGCACGGAAGCCCGCTACGGCGAGATCGCTCGCAAGATGGCGGAGTTAAACGATTGGGTCACCCCCTGGTTTGACTACGGCACGCCGTACTGGGGCAAACCGCCGCTCGCATTTTGGCTAACCGCAATCAGTTTCAAGCTCTTCGGGGTGAGTGAATTCGCTGCGCGATTGCCCCATTTTCTTATTTCGCTGGTTATCATCACGCTAATTTGGTGGCTGTCCGGTCACCGCGACCGCGATGTCGCCATGCCGACAGTGGCAGTGATTTGCGCCGCCTCCCTTTATTTCGTTTCGTCCGGCGCTGTGATGACCGACATTGAATTGACTCTCGGTACCTCGCTGGTGATGGCCGGGTTCTGGTTTGCAGTTGAAAAATCGGATGCTACCTCGGGTCACTCCCGATGGGTCGCGTCCTTGCTATTTTTTGGCGGTCTGGTGGTTGGATTGCTCGCGAAGGGACCCGTCTCCTTGGTATTTGCGGGGACGCCGCTGTTTCTGTGGACTGCATACAACCGCCGGTGGCTCGACGTCTGGCACTGCCTTCCATGGATTCGCGGCGCGCTAGCAACGCTTGCGATCGCGTTGCCATGGTACTGGATCGCTGAGCAACGCACGCCAGGTTTTCTCGCGTACTTCCTGATCGGGGAGCACTGGCATCGCTTCGTTACGCCCGGCTGGCAGGGTGACCGGTACGGCCACACTCACTTGTTTCCCATTGGCACCATCTGGGTGGCCGCTTTCATCGACACGTTGCCATGGTCATTACTGCTGCCAATCGCGGCATGGCGCTGGCACAACCGCAAAAAAAAGCCATCGAACGAGATGATCTCCGAGGTCTTGTCATCGCGATCTGACGATCGCGTCTGGCGAGGCTATCTGCTGATTTGGGCTATCACCCCGCTGCTGCTCTTCACCGCCGCGCGCAATATTACCTTCGTGTACGTGTTGCCGGGTATGCCCGCCGCCGCCATGCTCGCTGGCAACTGGCTTGTGCAACAACGAAGGCTTGGCAATGCGGTCGACCAGGTGCTCAGCGTTGGCATACTGATCACCTTGCTGATCACGTCGTTGTTGATGGGCCGCTTGGCGTTCCACGAAGGTGAACCTTTCCATATGGAGCGCAGATCGGCCAAGGCGCTGGTCATGGTTTACGATCGGGCCAAAGCGAATCCGGACATGCCCGCAGCCGCTTTGCCAAATGAAAAATCCAAACAATCGAATGCGCCCCTGATATTTGTCGGAGTCCGTCCCTTTTCCGCCCAGTTCTACACTCGTGGAGGTGCCATAAAGGTTGATGATATTGATCAATATTGGCTTCGCGTCGGCGCTGATTCTGCTTATGTAGCGATTCCTACCTGGGGGGCTGATGCATTCGTCGCCAGTGCCGCGGCCCATGGTGCAATCAGTGCGGAAGCAGGCGAATCCAAAGGCATCGGCTCTAAGCCGTCTCACAAATTGAGCCGCCTTTATCGCAACGGTGGCTTCGATCTGTTTTACGTTGCCCCGGGTTTGTGATCTCTCAATCCACTACATGCTCGGGCTTGAAGGCACCACGCTCGAAATCCGCCGGGCGACGCCATCACGCCTGCCTTCGCGGCGGTCAAAGACCGGGTGAAGCCTGACGGCATCGGGTGTTTCGCGGGTGATCTGCCCGAGGCGGAGCAGAAGGTGGTCTGGGCGACCCAAGTTGTGCCCGTGCCCGACCCGTTCAACCAAAAGGTCGACGGCGTCGCTTGGCGGTCGAAGCCAAGTTGGTACATTGTGGCAACCGAAGATCGCACCGTTCAACCGGAACTGCGCCGCTTCGTTGCAAAGCGCATGGGCGCTACAGTCGTCGAGTTACGCTCTAGTCACGTCCCAATGCTCTCTCGGCCGCATGCTGTGCTGGGCGTGATCCGCAACGCCGCAAAGGCCGCTCAGAAATCCAAGGCAGCGTAGTCTCGTGCAGCTAGAACCGCGTGATCGGAGGCGTGACGCGACCTTTTGAGATGAGACGCGCGATTGGGACGAGCCGACAGCACGGAAGCAACGCTGTTGCTTTTGATCCAAATCGGACAGGCATAGCCCCCTTAATTACATTGCTCATCTGAAGGGCCTGAACTCTCGCACCTAAGAGAGAACAAGGTACGATGCGCGCTCAACGTTTGAAAAAGTGGCTCGGTTTGCCCTTGGCGCGCTCGAAGGAATTGGAGAGCGAGCAATGGATGTATGGGGATTGATACTAAGCGGTATGGGAGCCGTGCTGCTTGCAGCGGGGCAAGAAATGGTCGCGAAGGTAACGGATATTTGGCTTCGCGCCCATGAAGCGTTCTTGGCCTCATTCGTCGGCGGCGGTGACGTACATCGTATTAGCGGTGTAGATGATCAAATGGATAGAGCGGTTAGAAAAAACCGATGGCTGTCTCGCATCGGCTGGTTGCTGTTCGTTGCCGGCATCGTCTTACAGATCATTCCGCATTTTCGGCACGACGGATGGCGCGCGCTTTGTGAGCCGTTGATCAATTTGTGCCCCCCATCGTAGGAAGCGCAAGGGGCGGTTAGCGGGTACGACTCAACCTGATCATGTCCGTTTTTAGCCCTTAGCGGACTTGCAAAACATGATTGATGAATTTCGCTACCGAGGTTTCCCCTTTTTAGGCTTGCTTGACGCTCGGCTTGACTTTCGTGACCCAGCGAGCCTGGCAAGTTCTCGCCAACGTCCCGCGACCCTCTGGAACATTTGCTTCGCTGTCTCGTCGCGACAACTCTTGGCGAAACCCTCGGCGACCTGCGCTCGCTTGCGATAGAAGGTGGGCTTTTGCACGGCTGCGAACCCGACGTTCGCTAATAGCATGCTGTTGGCAGCGTCAGGAGCCAACACCAAGTGGTTCTTAACATTAACGTCGGCACACTGGCGGCCCAGTGCCGAGGAGGGACGGGCACAGGCCGACGCATAGGCCCATGTCCGCTTTTGGCCCAAAGCGGACATCTCTAGTTGCACCGCACATGTCTGCTTTCGGGGGTAAAGCAGACATGACCATTTGCGGGAATACGCTTTTGCAGTCGCTATTGGGGGTAAAGCGGACATGACTTGTTGCACTGCATATGTCTGCTTTTGACCCAGAGCGGACATTGTGCGTTTGGCCCGGTTATTACCGCTCGTGGCGCTCGATGGGGTCAGGTTGTTTGTTAGAGCGATCATGACTCAAGACAGCTTCGCTCTATCGAGAAATCGTTTCCAGGCAAGCGCCTCACGTTCGGCTTTGTCAAAATGTCCGTCCTCTAAAAGCGTTCCGACAAATGTGAAGTATTCACAAAGGAATGACGCGTCCGGAAATTGGTACACGCGCTCATCGGGTACCCACAAATCAAATTTCTTGGCGGAGATAAGTGCAGACATGATTTCAGGTTTAAGATCGCGCACATTGTTCGGCCATCCCGACGATGCGGTCCGACCCTTGATTCTATCTGAAAGAGTGCGAAATTTTGAACCGAGGCCTCGAAGTTCGGAAGCTTTGTTTTGGTCTGACTTGCGGGCTAACCAATCTAACGAAATGCCAATTACGATTCCGGTAAAAAAGACCAACACGAATTGAAACCAAAGCTGATGGCCCAGAGCGACGAGATTACTGAAAACGGTCGTGGCCGCAGCGTTAGGATCAGAGAAGAAATTTTCCTCCAACCGTTTTTCGAGAATAGTGGCGATCAGGGGGATCAGCAGAAGACCCCAAATCCCAGAAAGAATCGGTTTAAGCCATCTCGACATAGCCGCTATTGGTTAGCACAGCACACGCTCACATGCCTCGGCGCAAACGTCACAAGGAAGTCCCAGACCAGTGGGTAAAGCGGACATTCTGGGTCGGCATCGCGGTAATGATCATCGCGTCGGCAGCGATGTCTTGCGGCTAAGTTG
>DAISKM010000152.1:4205-7649 GCA_036820945.1 Pseudolabrys sp. | reverse complement strand
GTGGTGCCCGTTCGCAATGAGGCCGGCAACATCGCTCCACTGGTTGCCGAGATTGCCGATGCATTGAACGGGCAATGGCTGTTTGAAGTCGTCTACGTCGACGATGGGTCAAAGGACGGAACCGGTGCCGAACTGGACCGATTGATGAAAGGGTGTCCCTGGTTGCGGCGCATCCACCATAAGCAATCCTGCGGCCAATCGGCCGCGGTCCGCACCGGCGTGACTGCAGCGCGCGCGCCTATTGTCGTAACGCTTGACGGCGACGGCCAAAACGATCCCGCCTTTGTCCCTGCGCTTGTCCGCGCACTGGAACAAGGCGCGCCACATGTCGGCCTGGTCGCGGGACAACGCGTCGGCCGCAAGGCGAGCGGATTCAAGAAATTCCAATCGCGTATCGCCAACTTGGTGCGCGGCGCCGTGCTGCGCGACGGTACGCGGGATACCGGCTGCGGATTGAAGGCCTTCCGCCGCGACATCTTCCTTACGCTGCCCTATTTCGACGGTCTGCACCGGTTTCTTCCGGCGCTCATCCGCCGAGAGGGCTATGCTATTGGGTATGTCGACGTCGTCGATCGCCCGCGCGCCCACGGCGTTTCAAACTATGGAATGTGGGACCGCTTGTGGGTTGGCATTCTGGATCTTGCCGGCGTGTGGTGGCTGATCCGGCGCAAGAAACGAATTCCCGAAATCGAGGATTAGCACACGACTGTCGAAAACGTGCTTGACCGGAATTGGCAACGGAAGCCGGTTTGGTCTCGCGTCACTGAAGGAAATGACAAATGCTGGTCGATATAGCAAACGCCGTGGGCGGCTACTTGCACGATGTATTCATTGGCAGTGTGGATTGGGGAATTCTGGTCGGCTACATGGCCCAGGCGATGTTCGCGATGCGTTTTGTGGTGCAGTGGATCGCATCCGAGCGGGCCGGCAAAAGCGTCGTCCCGACCGCCTTCTGGGTTTTTTCGATCGGCGGCGGATTGATGTTGCTCGGCTACGCGCTGTACCGGAAAGACCCCGTCTTTATTGTGGGGCAAGCGTTTGGTGTGTTTGTGTATTTGCGCAATCTTCAATTCGTGATGCGCAGCGGAAGCACCACGGCGGCGGCATAAACTTGGTCCGGCTGCGAACTACAAGGCTCGGCCTGCCACGGAGGCCATGGCCGCGAATCCGCGCGTAAGGTCGGCAAGTAAATCCTCGGGATCTTCCAGACCGATGTGGAGGCGGATCGTCGGTCCGCCCGGAGTCCATTTGGTAGCGGTCCGGTATTCGGTGCAGTCGAACAATATCGCCAGGCTCTCGAAGCCGCCCCATGAAAAGCCAAGACCAAACAGGGTTAGCGCGTTCAAGAACGCGTGTACCGACTGCTCGCTCGTCGGTTTGAAAACGACGCTGAACAGACCGCTCGCACCGGTGAAATCTCTTTTCCAGATGGCGTGACCAGGGTCGCTTTCGAGCGCCGGGTGTAGCACACGCAAAATCTCCGGCCGTTGCGCAAGCCACCGTGCCACCTGCAGACCTGACTGATAGTGCCGGGCGAGCCGAACGCTGAGCGTGCGCAAGCCGCGCAGTGCGAGATACATGTCGTCGGGACCGACACAAAGTCCCATCGAGTAAACAGTGTCTTTCAGGGTCGGAAACGTCGCGGCATTTGCGGACACACAGCCGAACATGAGGTCGGAATGTCCGCCGATATATTTTGTCCCAGCTTGGATCTCGAGGTCCACGCCTTTTTCGAGAGCGGGGAAATAAAGCGGCGTGGCCCAGGTATTGTCCATCAACACAAGGGCGCCCTTTTCGTGCGCGACCTCGGCGATTGCGGGAATATCCTGCATTTCGAAGCTTTGCGAGCCGGGGGCTTCGACGAAAGCGACCCGCGTATTCGGCTTGAACAGGCTGGCGATCTCTGCGCCAATTAAAGGATCGTAATAAGTCGTATCAACGCCTAGCCGCTTGAACACGCCGTTGCAGAAGGTTCGAGTGGGGCGATAGACGCTGTCGGGGACAAGTACGTGATCGCCGGCGCGAGTGGTCGCGAGCAGCGCGGCCGATATTGCCGCCAGCCCGGACGGGAGCAACGCCACGCCCGCGCAAGCCTCGCCGCTGATTTCGCGCAATGCATTTTCCAGCGCTTCGGATGTGGGCGTCCCGCGGCGTCCGTAATTGTAGCGGGCGCGATGGGCGACCTGATCTTCCGCCGTGGGATATAGCAATGTCGAGGCGTGATAGACCGGCGGATTGACAAAACCAAAGTAACTTTCGGGGTCGCGGCCGGACGTAACGAGCCGGGTGTCAGGTTTGATGGGGGCCTTGATCTTCTTCGTCATGCGGACGGAATACCATTTTTCGGCGATGAGATGCGCGCGAATGCGCAACGCCGACATATACGTCGTCACAAGACGTAAGCGTCAACCCCTTGACCCGGCAATCTGATCGTTCTGAGATGCCGAAAGAAGGGGGCTATCGGGGGCAAGAGGGGCCCGAAACCGATAGTTTCAGCCGCATCGCCCTAAGCGCCTGATATCACGGGCACTGCGTTTTACAGTTTTCCAATGTTTTACAGTTGTGTTCGCTTAGTGTTCACACCCGGTGAATGAACCTCTCGGGGTGGGCGTCGTCGTCTTCCGACTTGCGACGCCATTCTAACTCTTTCTCCCAAGCCGCATCATCGACCGGCGTTGCTGCTTTTTCACGCTGCGCCTTTTCCAAATCCGCGTCTCGTTTCTTCCATTGCCGCACGTAGAAAGGCGCAAACATCTCTCTCAGTGCTTCATCGACATTACCTTGCACCGGAAGCCATCCGTCGCGCATCTCTTTTAACATCCTATTGATTGCTTTGCGCCTAAACTGACACTCACGGTAGTCCGTATCCTCCAAGAAATGAGACCTCGGCTGTTTGGACGCCGGGTTTCTCATTTGCCGCCCAAGATCACGCCAAAGATTTTCCAGCGCGGATATAGCTTCGCGGATTTCGGCTTCGCTGGCGTGCGCTTTCAGTGTGTGGTCGAGGCCCGGCGCTTGATCGGCATAGAGGGTCGTTCTATTGCGCGCCCATTCTTCGCGTGTTGGCCAATTGCGTTTTTCGGTCATGCCTTTGCCCTTTCCAATTTCTTCTTCGCCATGCGTTCCTCGATCTGGATCAGGGCCGCCTTGCCGCTCGCCCGCTTGTCCTCGAAGCGGGTGTAACGCACCACCATGGGCAGCGACATGCCGACGATATCGGCAATGGTGCTATCCGATAGCCCGAACCGTTTGAGCCGGCTCACGGCAGTAGCACGCAAACCGTGCAGCGTGCAGCCGGCAAGCTCAGGTATCTTTGCGCGCTGTTCCTGAAAGTTGTCGGTGAACACTTTGCGTGTGAACGGCTTGCCTTGTGCGTTGAGGATGAACGGACCGGGGCGCTTCGGCCACGTCGAAGATCGTCGGCGAATTGCGCAACCCGAGCCG
>DAISKM010000152.1:2202-4195 GCA_036820945.1 Pseudolabrys sp. | reverse complement strand
GACTCGGATCGACGGTCTCCGGCGCGCCGCGCTCTCCGGCCGAGCAGGCCGCTGCGGACAAGGGGATAATGCCGTACACGAAGGCGGATGTCGACTTCGTATCCGGCATGATCGGGCACCATGGTCGCACGCCGGTCTTGACCTGTCCGCGCCAGCCGAGATCAAAGCCGCCGTCATCGATCATGGTCGGGCCAAGCCGCACCATGTCGCTGCCACGTTGGCCGGTGTAGTAGAGCAAAAGGAAACCCTTGCGGACTTCGCCAGTCAGTTTTTCAAGCGCCGCCCCGATCTGCTCGTCGGTCCACGGCTTGTGGCCGCCGCCGGTCTCGTAAAGCCCGATGCCCTTTGTCAGCGGCACCTCGATATGATTGTTCAGCAGTGCCCACGCCGAGAGGGCGCGCATCGCGCCGAGAAAATTGTTAGCGACACCCGGCCTGTCGGCGAGGTTCTTCATCACTTCGAGAACGTGCGACGGACGCAAACCTTTGGCACCCAGTTCGCCCCATGCATCGCGCGCGATCTTGAGATGGCGCGTATAGATCTGCTGCGTGCCGGGCGAGAGTTTCTTTCGCAGCTTCGGCCAATCGACGATGTAAGCGTCGATCACCGCGTTGACGGTGTCGGTCCGCACTGCGCCGATGATGCCCTGCGCCTGTCTCAAGGCAACCCAAAATTCCGGCGTATGCGGATTGTCTGGCAACTTGGTCCGTGGTCCGGCAATGGGCGTGCCGCGTCCGCGCTGATAGTAGAGATACCATTTGCCCCGCGCTTGGATCGCATGCACGCCGCGTGGCAAGTTCGAGAACGGACTATTTTTCTTTCGTGATCGCATTTTTCGCTCCGACGATATAGGGGTCGAGATCGCTCACCTCGTTTTTGCCTCGCAATGACTTGATCGCGAGATCAATTTCCTGCCACGACCACCGCACGCAACCGCTTGATAGGTGATATGGCTTCGGCAGCACTTCACGTCGCACCAGTTCATCGACCGTGCTCTCGGCAACGTCGAGTTGCTCGGCCAATTTTTTCTTCGACACATAAGCTGGCACATCAGTTGTCACTCATGCTCACCGTTCCTTGCGCGCAGGTCCGCCTCGGGTCGCGCTGTTCATTGTTGTCTGGTCATTGTCGTTTCTTACGTTCGTTGCTTTCTTCAGCGCCCGTTCGGCACGCGCTAACTTCATTTCAAGATCGGCCAGCCGTGCGGCAGTCTTGATGCGTTGCCTGCGCTGTCGCTCCGCGTTGCTCATCGCTGTCTTGCCGAGCGGCGGGCGTCCTCGCCTTGCCATTGGGGCTGCCTCCGATTTCGTTACGGCTAATGTAACCACGGGGCTAAAGCCGGTCAATTATGTTACGGCACTAAATTGGAGTGGCAAGGATCGGCGATGGATAATCGAGCGCGTGGCAACGTGCACCACGCGCTTCGCTTTCTACCTTGGGTTTCTCGCTGATATTGGCAGAACCGACATATAGCGTTCTACCTGCTTCAGTGCCACTCCCGATTGGTTTTTTAGGGGAGATTCCAAGCGCTTCCGTTACAAATGAAAAAGCCCGCGATTGCGCGGGCTCGAAATTCCTGCTGCGTTAGAGGCGCGGCAAGAGATGCCGGAACTAAGCAACAAAGCGCAAAAAGCGCAAGCCTTCCGAGCCGAGCGACCGCGCTGATCGGTTTACTCGCCGAGCGTTTTCCCAACTGCTTTACACTGCATGAGGCGAAACGCAGTCCGTTAAAAATCAATATTGCCGCAGACATTCTGGCCGCGCTTGCTGGCGCGATTTCACGGCGAAAACTCGGCTACGCTCTGAGCTACTACACCCACAGCAATGGTTACCTCGCCCACATGCGTGCTGGCGCGGCACGCATCGATCTCGACGGCAACACGGCTGGCGAAGTGTCGCCCGAACATGCGGGCCACGCGGCGGAACGACTCACAGCACGAACACGGAACCCGGCACCACGTGATTTGGCGAAGGCAAAACCGCCAGCGTCAAA
>DAISKM010000152.1:0-2192 GCA_036820945.1 Pseudolabrys sp. | reverse complement strand
CGGATCACGCTCGCCGATCTGCGCGAGGCTGCGAAGCGGCGCGATGCGCGGCCATGACCGACGTCACCGACATCGACACCGGAACGCGCCCATTCCGCATCTCGTTATTCAAAGACTTGAGCGGGCAAACGGTCGAACAACGCGAAATTGAAATTTGGGATTTGTGCAACGAGGCGCTAATCAATACAGCCGACCGCAAAGATGATCTTCCGCTGTTTTCGCTGACAGTGTTCGGCGACCAGCGCAGCAACAAGAGTTGCCTGCGCCATGATGCCAATGCGCTTGGGATTAGCGGCGTCGTTGGCGATTATGACGGCGAGCAGATGTCACCGAAGGAAGCATTGGAGCGACTGCGTAAGGCGCGTATCAGTGCATTGGTCTACACCTCGCCAAGCCATCGTGAGGACCGTCCGCGCTGGCGTGTCGTTGCGCCAACAGCGCGCGACTTGAACATAAACCAACACGCCAAGCTGGCGGCGCGCATAAACGGCGTTCTTGGCGGCGTGCTCGCCCCTGAAAGCTTCAACGTGTCGCAAAGTTATTTCATCGGAAAACTCAACGGCAATCCTGCGCAATTCGACCAATATACGACGGCGACTTCGTTGACGTGCGCGACGATCTCGATGCGATAGCGATTTACAAGAAGCCGTCAAAAACAAAGCTGGACAACCTTAGCTTGACTGACGTTGTCGGCGTGCAGGCGGAAAAGCCGATCACGTCGCTTGCCGATGCGCGCTTGCAGAATTTGTCCGACGATGCGTGGTACATGGTCGAGAGAGACGAACCGCCAGCGGATCGCCCGAACCTCAAGGGCGGCCGTGCTCATTGCCGGGTCATAAGCGAGCTTGTCAAACTCGGATTCAACAACGCACAGATAAAAACAGTGTACCGCTTAGGCAAGATCGCCGACGGGCCGGCGTACAAATCGACACGCGGTTTCAACGGGTATGTCGAACGTGTGATCGCATTTTGCCGGGCGACTGAGGCTAGGCCCGAAACCGAAGCCAACGCCAAAGCCGAACAGCAGTTGCCTTTCATCAACATTGCCAAGTGGCAAGATCAGCCGGTGCCGGAGCGACCATGGACCGTGAAGGATCGGATTCCGGCAGGCAATGTGACGTTGCTGAGCGGAAAAGGTGGCACCGGCAAGACGATCCTGTCCATGCAACTGTCCGTCGCTCACGTTTTGGCTAAGGACTGGCTGGGCAGCTTGCCTGATCCCGGTCCGGTCATGGGTGTTTACTGTGAAGACGATGAAGATGAAATTTGGCGGCGGCTCGACCTGATCTTGAAACACTATGGCGCCTGCTATACCGATGTTGCGCCGCACCTGCACATCTTGCCGCTGGTCGCCGCCGACGAAACGTTGATGGCGGTGCCGGATAAAACCGGCCTGATCAGGATGACGAGATTATTTGATCGGATTTGTGAGGCGGCTCTCGATTTCAAGCCTAAGCTGATTGTGCTCGACAATGCCGCCGACGTTTATGCTGGCAATGAAAATGATCGCACTCAAGTGCGGCAGTTCATCGGATACTTGCGCAAGCGTCTCGCGATCCCGACCGGCGCGGCTGTATTGCTGACCCAGCATCCGTCATTGACCGGCATGAAAAGCGGAAGCGGTTTGTCGGGATCGACAGCATGGGAAAACAGTGTCCGCTCTCGCATATACTTCAAACCTTTTTCAAACAAGGATGACGACGAAGAAGAAGACACGCAGTCCGAAACCGATCTGCGTGTGCTGGAAGTGATGAAGTTGAACTACGGCAAACAGGGTGAGACCATCAAATTAAAATGGCAAAACGGTCTCTATCTGCCGTTCAGCGGTCCGAGCAGTTTTGAAAAGGCGGCGAGCGAACAAGACGCCGACTATGTGTTCTTGTCTTTGCTCGACAACTACTCGCTGCAAGGGACCAACGTTAGCCCAACGCGGTTTGCCAAGAGTTATGCGCCGACTGTCTTCGCCAAAGAAAAAAAGGCGAAGGCGGCGCGGCTGAGCAAGCATGATCTTGAGAGCGCGATGGATCGACTATTCCAGAGCGGAAAGATCGACAAGGAACCCTACGGTCCGCCGTGCCGGAATACCTTTAAACTGGTGCGAAAATGACCTGTCGATCCTACTGTCGATCCCCCCGTCGATCCCCTGTCGATCCTGTCGATCCCCCTGTGTGTGTCACCCCCCTTATACCCCC
>DAISKM010000151.1:0-7662 GCA_036820945.1 Pseudolabrys sp. | reverse complement strand
GGTGAGCCGGGCGGCAAGGACTGGGGCGTCAACGAAGCCGGCATGAAGCAGATGGACGACAACATCGGCCTGGTTCTTCAGAAGATCGAGGCCATGGGCCAGACCAACAACACCATCGTCGTCTTCACCACCGACAACGGCGCCGAGACCATCACCTTCCCGGATGGCGGCACCACCCCCTTCAAGGGCGGCAAGCTCACCACCTGGGAGGGCGGCATGCGCGCCCCGATGGTGATCCGTTGGCCTGGCGTGATCAGGCCCGGCACGGTCAAGAACGACATCTTTGCCTCACTTGACTGGCTGCCGACGTTTGTCGAGATCGCCGGCGGAGCGAAGGGCAATGAGCTGAAGGCCCGGATCGAGGCCGGCCAGTATCCGGGAATCGTCAAGACGACGCTCGATGGCGTAAACCAGATCGACTATCTGACCGGCAGGGCGGAGAAGTCGGCGCGCGATACGTTCTTCTACTATTCCGGCAAGGATCCTTCAGCGGTCCGCTACAAGAACTGGAAGATGTACTTCGCGATGGTGTCCGACGCACCGGCGGGCTTCACAGTGGGCGTGGTTCCCTATCACTGGACCCAGGTCGTCAACATCAAACGCGATCCCTTCGAGATTTCCATCGGCTCGCAATACAAGACGTTGTTTGGCATGGGTGGGGCGATTGCTTCTCCGTCTACCGCCTATGTCTATGACTGGAACATGCTGCCGATCGGCCAGGCACTGTGGCTGAAGGAGCTCGAGACCTACATCCCGTTCCCGCCGCTGCAGAATCCGGCCAGCTACAACCTGGACCAAGTCCTGCAGCAGGTCCGGGACATGAAGACGAATCGCGCGGGTGAATAATGTCCCAGGCTTTGCGGGCGCCCGTTTGGTGGGCGCCCGCGGCTACTGAAATCGACAGAAGAACTATGGCCCGGTAGTCAATGTCTGCTTAGATTGCAGCATCTATCGCACGCAGACCTGCTCTCAGGCGTTCGCAATCGACTTCCAACGCGATGGGCCGTTGCTAATTCCTGCCGATAATGAGCGGCAAAGACGATAACGCCATCCACTTCAGTTGCGCGCCGCTGGCCGCCGAGCTTCAACTTTTGCATTGACGCGCTTGTTCCGGCAGACTCACGATGTGCCCCACATCGTGAGACGAGGCCGCAGATGGCGCAGGAACATCGTGCTAGGATGCAACGGGAGGCGACCACGCAAAGCCGCCGCCACAAAAAGGGGGGAAACCGATGCAAATCACTAGACGCGGGATGCTCGTCGGCGCCGGCGCGCTTACCACAGTGACGGTCACGGGCAGAGCCTTCGGCGGCTGGGAGCCGAGCGAGCGCTATCCGGATCCGGCGATCCAGATCCTCGACCCGAGCTTTGCGCGTTATCGCCTGGCCCTCGCCAGCGTCGAGCGCATCGCGACCAACATGCGCTGGTGCGAGGGCCCGGTCTATTTTGGCGACGCCCGTTGCCTACTGTGGAGCGACATTCCCAACAATCGCATCATGCGATGGGACGAGGAGACCGGGCGGGTAAGCGTGTTCCGCAAGCCCTCGAACAACGCCAACGGCAATACCCGCGATCGCCAGGGCCGGCTGGTCACCTGCGAGCATGACAGTCGCCGGGTCACCCGCACCGAATACGACGGCACCATCACCGTGCTGATCGACAAGTTCGAGGGCAAGCCGCTCAACTCCCCGAACGACGTGGTGGTGAAGTCCGACGATTCGATCTGGTTCACCGATCCGCCGTTCGGCATTCTCGGCAACTACGAGGGTCACGTCGCGACCCCCGAGCTGCCGACCAACGTCTATCGCCTCGACAAGACCGGCCGGGCGACCGTCGTCGCCGGGGACATCAACCGCCCGAACGGGCTTGCGTTCTCGCCCGACGAGTCCAAGCTCTACATCGTCGAGGCCGGCGTGACGCCACGAGTGATCCGTGCCTACGACGTGGTCGACAACGGCAGCAAGCTCGCCAACGGCCGCGCCTTTATCACTGCCGAACCGGGCGGGACGCCGGACGGCTTCCGCTGCGACGTCGACGGCAATCTTTGGTGCGGCTGGGGCATGGGCAACGATAAGCAGGACGGGGTCAAGATCTTCAATCCCGAAGGCAAGCCGATCGGCTTGATTGCGCTGCCCGAGCGCTCGGCCAATGTCTGCTTCGGCGGGGTGAAGCGCAACCGCCTGTTCATGGCGGCAAGCCATTCGGTCTATTCGCTCTACGTGAACACGCAAGGCGCGCCGGGAGGTTGAGTCCGGCTTGTCGATGTCCGCTTTGGACTGGCGGACGTCGAGCTCGACAATCGAGCAGTCCAACAGAGCCAACACGGCATGCACGCACGCAAACCACTACCGATTGGCGCGCGTTTCTTGCCTAATCAATCCATCGGACAAAAGAGCAGAAAAGTCCGTTAAACTCGTACACCGTTATTTTTGTGTTGTTTTCCCATTTCGACCCCCATTCTTTTTTGCACGCCCGGCTGTATTCCTCGACCCCGCCCAATAGCATAATGAGAAGAAGTGTTAGGACGATGCAAAACACGACCGGATGCTTGTCGATGTATCCTGAAATCCTTTGTTTCCTAAGCGCCATGACTGATCACGCACCTTAGGGCGTCAACGCTACAAGGGTCCGTACCGCTGGACATCCGGTTTTTGCACGCCCGGCTGATGGGCCTCCAACAGCACATCCCTTGGGCATGAGCTCGCAGGTTGGACGCGTAAGCAACAGAACTGTCACATAACTCGCCTAGTCTGCCCGATATTTTGCAGGAGAAAGCCATGCGAGCTCTGATGACGATCCCGCTGGTCGCTCTGTGTCTAGTCGCTCCGTCGTCAGCGCAGACGATCTATCCGATTGATCGCGCAGACATTCTCGCGGGTTCGCTGTTCGACTTCAAAGTTGAGTTTCCCGAATTGCAAACCTCCAATAGCGCAGCGGTGACAATCAACGGCAAGCCTTATGCAAACACTTTCGGTCGAGATGCGACCTTTATCGAACGCGAAGACGGCAAGGATCAATCCGCCCTTGTGTTGCGTGACGTGTCACTCAGGCCCGGCATATACGAAGTCCGCGCCGGTGCGTCATCCGTTACATGGAACGTTTATGCGACCGGGCCGCGCATGGCCAAGAATGTAATTCTCTTTATCGGCGATGGCATGTCGCCCGCGCATCGCATCGCCGCCCGTCTCCTTTCGAAGGGTATCGCGCAGGGCAAGAGCCTGGGCAAGCTCGCGATTGATGACATGCCTCACATGGCGCTGGTAGCGACTGCCGGCAGCGATTCCATCATTACCGACTCCGCCAATTCGGCAAGTGCTTATGCTAGCGGGCACAAATCGGCGGTAAACGCCATGGGCGTCTACGCCGACCGCACCGCCAATCCGTTTGACGATCCCAAGGTCGAGCCAATCGCAAAGCTGGTGAAGCGTCGGCTCAATATGGCTGTCGGCATCGTCACGAATACCGAAATTGAAGATGTTACGCCGGCGGCAATGGCAACCCATACGAGGCGTCGCGCGAGCTATGACCAGATCGTCGAGCAATATTTCGACGTCAAGCCTGACGTGTTGATGGGCGGCGGATTAGCAAATTTTCTGCCCGCGAATGCCGCCGGCTCGAAGCGCAAGGATGACATCGACTATATAAACAAGTTCCGCGATGCCGGTTACCGCTACGTCACGAGCGGAACCGAGCTAAAGGCGGCTGATGCCGATGAAGCCACGAACAAACTTCTGGGCCTGTTCAATCTTGGCAACATGGACGGCGTTCTTGACCGCAAATTTCTCAAAGGCGGGTCGGTCAAAAAGTTTCCTGATCAACCGGACCTCACAGAGCAAGTGCAGGCCGCGCTTAAGGTTTTATCGAAGAACCCCAATGGATTCTTCCTGATGGTGGAATCCGGCCTGATCGACAAGTACGCGCACTTGCTCGATTTTGATCGAGCTATCTACGATACCATCATGCTCGACAATGCGGTGCGCCAAACCAAAGAATGGGCGGCAGCCCGTGGCGACGACACGCTTATCCTCGTGGTGGCTGACCACAATCACCCCAATAGCCTGATCGGCACCATCAATGACGACATGAGCGTGACGCCCAATGTGCCGATGCGCGAACGCGTCGGCGTTTATGAAAAAGCTGGCTTTCCCAATTATCCGAAGCCAAATGCCGAGGGGTATCCTGATCGCATCGACGTGAGTCGGCGACTCGCAATTTTCTCGGCCAGTCTGCCCGACCACTACGAAACCTTCCGTCCCAAACTCGACAATCCGAACAAGCCGACCATGGCGGGCACAAATGACGGCTCCTACATCGCCAACGAGCATTACAAAGACCTGCCCGGAGCGGCGCTGCGCCTGGGCAACCTGCCGACGTTCGTGGATGCCAGCGTGCATTCAGGCGAAGATGTGGTCCTCACCGCCGCCGGGCCGGGCAGCGAGCGGGTGCATGGCTCGATGGATAACACCGAGGTGTTCCGAGTGATCGCGGAGGCATTAGGACTCGCCAACGGCGACTAACTCGCAGCATGCCGCGGTTGAGCGGAAGAACGAGGCACTGAGTTTCGGCGTCCGCGTCTGCGTGGCGATGAAGTGCGGATTGCCCCCGAACGTCTTCATATTCATACGAAATTTTGTCGATCTGCCGCTTGCCTTGCTCCACCAGGGTTTGAGATAGATCAATGTGCCGCGGCTGCAATTGCTTTCCTCTATCGCAACGTCTTGAGACCAAGAGCTCCTGTTAGAATTAAAGTTTATCGTGGACTGAAGGTCGAAATTCGATGGTCGGCCAACTTACCAAAAATGAGCGCCATATTGCGCTGATCATCTTAGTCGCGCTCGCCGTTTGTGGACTAGCAATGGCAGTTGCCGGCCGCGATGATCCACTTGGCGCGCATGGCGCTTTGGTTATTTTAGCGGCGCTTGCGGGAATCTTTTTCGTCATTGCAGGATACTATTTGCCCGAACCCGCGGCAGAACGGCACCATCACTACTACGACGATCCAACCAAAGCCGGCATCATCCTTGCGATGGGCTGGGCCGTGTTCGGCCTGTTTGTCGGCGATTGGGTGGCCTGGCTTTTTGTTTATCCAGAATTCAACTTCGACGCCGGCTGGTCGAGCTTCGGGCGAATTCGTCCGGTTCATACCACAGCCGTGATCTTCGGCTTCGGAGGCAATGGGTTGATCGCAACCTCGCTCTATGTGCTGCAGCGAACATCGCGAGCGCGACTCCCGGACCAACTTAGCCCATGGTTTGTCCTGCTTGGCTACAATCTGTTCTGCGTGATTGCGGTTACCGGTTACATGATGGGGATCACGCAGTCGAAGGAATATGCCGAGCCGGAGTGGTACACCGACATCTGGCTGGTGATCGTCTGGGTCACCTATTTCATCATCTATCTGCGCACGCTGGCGCGGCGCAAGGAGCCGCACATCTACGTGGCCAATTGGTACTACATGGCCTTCATTTTGGTCGTCGCTGTCTTGCACATCGTCAATAATCTCGCGATCCCGGTGTCGCTCGGACACGCCAAAAGTTACTCGTCCTTCTCGGGCGTCCAGGATGCCATGACGCAATGGTGGTACGGCCACAACGCGGTCGCGTTCTTCCTGACCGCAGGCTTCCTCGGAATGATGTACTACTATCTGCCCAAACGCGCCGACCGACCAATCTTTTCCTACCGGATGTCGATCATCAGCTTTTGGGGCATCACCTTCCTGTATATGTGGGCAGGATCGCATCACCTGCACTACACGGCGCTGCCGCAGTGGGTTCAGACGCTCGGGATGACGTTCTCGGTGATGCTGCTGGTCCCGTCATGGGCATCTGCGGCCAATGCGCTGCTCACGCTGAACGGCGCCTGGGACAAGGTCCGTGACGACGCGTCACTCCGCTTCATGATGGTCGCGGCTGTGTTCTATGGGCTGTCAACATTCGAGGGATCGTTTCTGGCGGTCCGGCCGGTCAATTCTCTTTCCCATTACACGGACTGGACGGTCGGCCATGTCCATGCCGGCGCGCTGGGCTGGGTCGCGATGATCACCTTCGGAGCGATCTATGCGTCGGTGCCCTGGCTCTGGAAAAGGGAGGGCATGTATTCGGCAAGGCTCGTCGAGGTCCATTTCTGGTTCGCCGTTGCCGGGACCATCATCTATGTCTTCGCGATGTGGAACTCCGGCATCATCCAAGGTCTGATGTGGCGGACCTACAATGAAAGCGGGACGCTCGCTTTCTCATTTGTCGACTCGCTTGTCGCAATGCGCCCCTACTACGTCGCGCGTGCGATCGGCGGGCTCTTCTTCCTGATTGGGGCAGTCGTCGGCTGTTACAACATCTGGATGACGATCCGGACGGCGCCGCGTAAAGCCGGCGAAACGATCGCGGAGCGCCCCGATCCCGTAATCGCGGCCACACCCGTGCTCCAGCCTGGGGAGTGACGCAAGATGTTCGGAATACACTATCGGCTGGAACGCAAGGCGATGGGTCTGGTGCTCGCGATCATCGGGGTCGCCAGCATCGGCGGCCTTGTTGAGATCGCCCCGCTGTTCACCATCCGTCAAACCGTGGAAGACGCGCCCGATATGCGTGTCTATACGCCGCTCGAGCTAGCGGGACGCAACATCTATATCCGAGAGGGTTGCTACGCCTGCCACTCGCAGATGATCCGCACCTTGCGCGACGAGGTCGAGCGTTATGGCCCGTACTCGCTCGCGGTCGAGTCCAAATATGATCACCCCATGTTGTGGGGCTCCAAGCGCACCGGGCCGGATCTGGCAAGGATCGGTGGCAAGTATTCCGACGAATGGCATGTCGCCCATCTGAACAATCCCCGTGAGGTGGTGTGGCAGTCGGTTATGCCGGCCTACAGGTGGCTTGAAAGAACACCGCTGCGGAGTGATGACCTCGGACTGCACCTCAAGGCCCTTCGCGCGGTCGGTGTGCCCTACACGGACGAGATGATCGCCAATGCGCCATCCGATGCTTATGGGCAGGCTGCGCCCGACACGCCCTTCGCCGAGGGCGTCGTCAAACGTTACGGCAAGGCGACGAATGTTCGCGCCTTCGATGGCGTGCCGGATGTACTTACGGAGATGGACGCGCTTGTCGCGTATCTCCAGATCCTTGGACGGTTGACCGATGCCGCCCATAAGCCCGTCGCTGCGATCGAGAGGTGACCATGGAGATCGATCACAGCACACTGGTGTGGTTCTCGAAGTCGTTCGGGCTGTTCTACCTGATCGGGCTGTCTCTCATTGTCGTCGCCTATGTCTTTTGGCCGTCGAACAAGAAGCAATTCGATGATGCTGCGGAGTCCATCCTTCGCGACGAGGACGTGCCATGGCGCTAGAAGAGCGCGACCCCCACACCGGCTACACCACGACCGGTCATGAATGGAACGGCATCAAGGAGCTGAACACGCCGGTGCCGCGGGTGGTCTATTTCTTCCTGATCGTAACAGCCCTCTTTTCCATCATTTATTGGGTGCTCATGCCAGCATGGCCTCTCGGCTTCACCTATACGAAGGGACTGCTGGGAATCGACCAGCGCACCACCGTCACGGAATCGCTCAAGCAAGCGGCATTCGAACGCGAGGCCTGGACACGACGGATCGGAACGGAGAGCTATCAGGCCATTCAAAACGATCCAAAATTGATGACAATCG
>DAISKM010000150.1:0-7701 GCA_036820945.1 Pseudolabrys sp. | reverse complement strand
CGATCTCGACGTGCCCGCGCGCGGCTCGGCACACGCGCCAACGCGGCGGGCGCGGACATAATCAAACCCTACATTGGCGGCACAATTCCGCGCCCGACATTAATGCGCGCTGTCATTAGCGTGCCGTCAGCCTGCCGTGTCGCTGCCGGAATATAAATTCGAGCGCCAGGCTTGAGCTCGTCTCTGCTGCCGGGCAAATAGCTCACGATCACCGTCTCGAGCGTTACCTCGATCTTCTTGGAGCCATCCTTGTAGCTCAGCGTGAGCGTTGAGCCCTCCTCGCTCGAAACAGTCCCGCCTACCGTGCTTTTGCCGACGTTGTTGACCGTTCCGTTTGTCATGGTGCTTTGCGGCCTGTAATCGTATGGTCGGTCGCCCTCGCCGGTGCCTCGCATGGCTTCCGGAAAAATGTGGACCTCGACGGCCTTCCAGGTTCCGTCCGGTTGCGGCATTGCGGTCGAACCAACGTACGAATTCGGCTTGATGTCCGCGAGCGAGGCCTTCTCCAGGGCAATGACGCTACCGTCATCCGCCAATTTTATTCTCAGCGTGTCACCCTCGCGCGATTTGACAATCATCATGCTGCCTTCGATCTGATCGATCGTGCCTCGCACTCGCACCGGCTTGTCCTGCGCACACACCGTGGCAGAAACCATTGCAACGACGCACGCTGCGCCAATCAGTGTCAATACTTTCACGTCGCATCCTCCTTTAGCAGCTGCGCCGCCTTATACGGCGGCGCAGAAAAATGAACATTCCAGTGGCGTTCTCTTACATCGCCGGCGTCAGACTGCGGCCGATGTAAAGCGTCTTGGCCAGCACCGAGCCATCCGACTGCTTGTCGGACGCCATGATGATGATCTGCGCACCGGGCTTGAGCTCCTCCTTGTTGCCCGGCGCTACCGCGGTGATCGCCGTTGCGGGCGTCACAATGATTTTCTTCTCGCCATCTTTGTATTTGAGCACAAGCGTCTGCCCGTCCTTTTCTTTTACGCTGCTTGCAACGTACGCGTTCGTCATCGTGCTTCCAGGTTTCGCGTCCCAATCGAAATGCCGATCGGCGATGACGCCACGCTGCGCGGGCAGGAAGATGTGAACTGAAAACGCTTCGATGCTGCCATCCGGCCGCGGCATGCCGGCAACGCCGATGAAGCTGTCGTTCTTGATGTCATCGAGTGAAGCCTTAACCAAGGCAGCCACCCGCGCATCTTCCGCGACCTTGACGTTGAGCATGCTGCCGTCCCGCTGCTTCAGCGAGAGCGTGCCGGTATCGGCTTTTTCGATCTGGCCGCGAATGCGACCCGGCTGCTGTGCGAAGGAAGCAGTCGTAAAAACCAGGGCAATCGCAACAGCCGCCACGCCGACTGTGCGTCGAATAATCTTTGAGCTGTACATTATGGTCCTCCCGATACGGTTCCGGTTTGGTCCGGTCCCAATCAGGCGATTAACCCCGGCATCGCCGGCATATTCCAGACGCCGGTTACTCACTTTTTCTTGAGCAGATCGTCTTCAACCAGCTTGCGCAATTCAGGCGTCACCTCTGGTCGAATGCCGAACCAAAGCTGAAAGCCGCGCACGGCCTGATGCAGCAACATGCCGAGGCCATCGGCAGTACGCAGCCCGCGCGCGCGGGCGATCGCCAATAGCCTGGTCTCAAGCGGAGCATAAACGATGTCCGCGACGACCAGCGATGGCGGGCAGCGCAGGTTGAGCTCGAGCGGGGGCTGGCCTTCCATCCCAAGCGTCGTCGTATTCACCAGCAGCCCGGCACCTCCCAAAAGGCCGGTGGTTTCATCCCAGCTCGCGACCTGAAGCGCCGAACCGAACTTCTTGCGAAGTGCCTGCGCCCTCTCCTTCGTTCGATTGATCACGTAGATGCGCCTCACTTCGCGCGTAAGCAAAGCGTAGATCACCGCGCGCGCACCACCTCCGGCACCGAGCACAACGGCGGTCGACAGGCCGCGATCCCAGCCGGGAGTGGCGGCATCGAGATTAGCGAGAAAGCCTTCGACATCGGTGTTCGTCGAGCGCAGCCTGTCATCGTCGTACCAAAGTGCATTGGCGGCGCCAACGGCGCGCGCACGCTCGTCCGGCTCGGACAATTTCAGGGCCGGCTCCTTATGCGGCACAGTGATATTCGCGCCCACATAGCCGTTTTCGCGTAGATGCGTGACAAAATCGGCAAACTTCTCAGGCGGCACTGCCTCGCGCCGGTATTCGGCATCGAGCTTATGTTGCTTGATCCAGTAATTATGAATGATCGGTGAGCGTGAATGCCCGGCGGGCCAGGCGATGACACAGACTGCTTTATGATTCTTGGCCATTACTCGACTGCGTTTAATTGAGCGGCGCCGCTATAGTCCGCGCAGCGCGACCCGTCAACGGTTGCGGCTTGTCCGCTTTCGCGCCATTGCTCTTATAACCACGTCCCCTTATGGAATGTCTGTCCGCTTTCATGGAATGATCCTCATGAAATCCATTTTCCTTGACTGCAACGATCAACTGGCTCCGGTCTGGGCAAGGGTTTTAACGCCCAATGACCCGCCGATCGATGTCAACCGCAAGGCGTTCGCGCGGGAGGAACTGCCGCGCATCATACGTGGCTACAGCATTGCGATCGACGACCATTCATACATGCCCACACCGCTGGTTGAGCAGTGCCCGGAGCTCAAACACATCGTTTTCCTCGGCACCGGGCCGGCCAGCTATATGAATGTCGGCGAGCTCAATGAACGCGGAATCAAGGTCCATATCATCAAGGGTTATGGCGACACCGCGGTGGCCGAGCACAGCATCGCGCTGCTGTGGGCCTGTGCGCGCGACCTTGCCCGTATGGATCGCGAGGTGCGCCGCGGCGTCTGGACGCCGCACGAGGGCGTGCAGCTTCTCGGCAAGACACTTGGCGTGATCGGGCTCGGCGGGATCGGACGCGAGGTGGCGCGCATCGCCAGGGGCATGGGCATGAACGTGATCGGCTGGAATCGCACCAAGCACCCGGAGATCGACGTGCCATTGGTTGACATCGACACGCTTCTCGCTCGCGCCGATGTCGTCTCGATGAATCTGACGCTCGGAGATGAGACGCGCGGCTTTCTGTCAGCCGACCGCATCGCGCGAATGAAGAAGGGCGTCATATACGTTAACACTGCACGGGGAGCGCTCGCCGACGAAGCCGCTTTGATAGCGGCGTTGAAAAGCGGTCACATTCGCCAGGCGGGGTTGGACGTCTTCCATAACGAGCCGTTGCCGCCGGATCATGCGCTGGCGAAACTTGAGAACGTGACCCTCTCGGCCCATGCGGCATTCCGCACGCCGGAGGCTTCCGAAACGCTCCTTCGCCGCGCGATCGATATCGTGAAGACAATCGTCGCCTAGCGTGTTCCGACGATTGATATTGGTTCCGCTCACCCCGTGAAGCGGAATTCATTTCCAATTTCTCGGTCCTGGGTCCCCCGCCTTGGCGGCGACGAACGCGGGCAATTTCAATAGAGCCCGGTCGTCGTGCCGCCATCGACCACAATGGCGGCGCCCTGAATGTGCCGCGCCTGCGGACGTGCCAGAAACAACGCAAGCTCAGCGATGTCGTCAGGCTGGCCGATGCGCCGAGCGCCGCTTTTGGCGAGACTGTTTTTGCGCGCCTCCTCGGGCGTGGTGTTGTGGGCCTTGGCGAACTGCTGGAACAGCGTGATGACGCGGTCGGTCTCCACCATTCCGGGGTGGATGACGTTGACGTTGACGTCGTCCCGATTGCCGATGGCGGCAAGGCCCTTTGCAAAATTCGCAAAGGCCGCGTTCACCGAGCCGCCGATCAGGAAATCGGGTCCCGGCGTTCGAGCGGCCGCGCCGATGATGTTAATGATGCTTCCATGCGACGCCTTTAGCAGCGGCCAGAACAATCGCGAAAGCCGCACCGCGGCAAAATATTTCAGCGCAAACCCATCGACAAATGCCTCGTCCGGAAGCTCGAAGAAATTCCCGCCGCGCGTCGCGCCTGCATTGTTGACGAGGATATCGCAGCGCTTGAATTTATCGTTGACCGCCTTGAACAGCAGCTCGCAGCCGGCAAGCGTTCTCAAATCCCCGGCAACCGTCATTGGGGCAGGCCCTCCGGCCATCGTCTTGGCCGCGGCCGCAAGATTGTCCGCACTGGCTGCCGCCAACACGACTTGCGCGCCTTCGCGGGCGAAAGCGGTTGCAATCGCCTTGCCTATTCCACGGCTGCCCCCGCTAACAACAACAACGTTCCCTTCAAATTCCTTTGGCACGGGTCTCTCCCTTGATTTTGTGCAGGCTTTATACGCGGGGCGCGGTCAGTCGGCGAGCGCATTGACCTGACCGCGTTCCCGGTCACAATAAGAAAAAACGACAGCGCGATCCGAAGGTGGGAAGTGTTCTCCGCCGGGATCATGCGCCATCGACGGGGGAGGACAGGTGAAGCCGGCGCCATTTGCCTATACGAAGGCACGGACGCTCAAGGAAGCGGTGACGCTGCTCGCCAAGCACAAGGACGACGCGCGGCTGCTTGCGGGCGGGCAGAGCCTGATCGCGACGCTGAATATGCGCCTCTCGGCGCCTGAACTGCTGATCGATATCAACGGTATCAAAGGGCTCGATGGCATTGCCCGGAAAGGCAGGTTTGTCGAAATTGGTGCACTGGCTCGTCATGCCCAGGTCGAACGCTCGGACATCGTTTCCAGGCACGCGCCACTGATCGCGCTCGCAATGCCTCACATAGGTCATCCCGCGATTCGCAACCGCGGCACGTTTGGGGGCTCCATCGCTTTCGCCGATCCGGCGGCGGAATTGCCGGCGTGCGTCCTGGCGCTTGGCGGCGAGATTGACATTGCCGGCCCCAAGGGCAAGCGCACGGTGAAAGCGGACGCTTTCTTCAGGGGTCTGTTTGAAACGGCGCTGCGTCCGCAGGAAATGCTGACTGCTGTGCGCGTTCCCGCCGCCGACAGGAACACTCGTGTCGGATTTGCCGAACTGGCGCGCCGCCATGGCGATTATGCGATCATCGGCCTCGCTGCGACCGCGCGCGCGGACCGCAAGAGCATTGCCGATGTGAGACTGGCCTACTTCGGCGTCGGCAACACACCTGTCCGCGCCAAAAAAGCTGAGGCAGCGCTCGCTGCCGGCAATATCGACGCAGCGGTCAATGCGCTCGATCTCGAACCGAACGACGATGTGCAAGCAACCGCGAAGGTTAAGAAACATCTGGCTGGCGTGCTGCTTCGCCGCGTGGCGAAACAGCTGCTGGAGGATCGGCCATGAGCCACCGCGCCCTCGATATCTCACTCACCGTAAACGGCGAGCGCGTGCAGGAGCGCGTAGATGCGCGCAAAACACTGGTCGATTTCCTGCGCGAGGACCTCTTGCTGACGGGCAGCCATGTCGGATGCGAACACGGCGTTTGCGGCGCCTGTACCGTGCGCGTGAACGGCGAGATTACCCGCGGCTGCTTGATGCTGGCGGTGCAGTGTGACGGCGCCAAGGTCGAAACGATCGAGGGACTATCCGATTCCGGCGAAGTCGCCGACCTGCAAGCTGCATTCGAGCAGCGCAACGCCTTGCAATGCGGCTATTGCACGCCCGGCATGCTCGCGACCGCGCAGGACCTCCTCAAGCGGACGAAAAATGTTCCAAGCCGCGAGCAAATCCGCGCGCACATTTCCGGGAACTACTGCCGCTGCACCGGCTACCACGCCATCGTCGATGCGGTGGAAGCAGTCGCACAGGCGCGCGCTGGAGCCAGAAAATGAAGATCGTCGAAGATTCTCCGCCCGTGCTGACCGCCCTTGATCGTCCGAACTCCTATATCGGCCGCTCGGTACCACGCCCGAACCTGCAGCGGCTCACGCAGGGCCGTGGGCAATACGTCAGCGATGTCAATCTGCCGCGCATGGCACACGTCGCTTATGTGCGCTCGCCACACGCTCATGCGCGAATCGTCAAAATTGCCACCGACGCGGCAAAAAAGGCCCCGGGCGTCATTGCGGTCGTTACCAGCGCGGAGCTTGCCAAGGTTATGACTCCTTGGGTGGGTGTGCTTACTCACCTCAAGGGTTTGAAATCGGCGCCGCAGTCCCCCCTGGCTGTGGACCGCGCCTGCTGGCAAGGCGAAGCGGTTTGCGCGGTCGTCGCGCGCTCACGGGCCGAGGCCGAGGATGCCTGCGAACTGGTCGAAGTGAGATACGAAGAATTGCCAGCGGTGACCGATCCGGAAGTGGCCCTCGACCGCAAGACGCCGGTGATCCATGCCTCGCTCGGCGACAATCTCTGCTTCGAGCGGAAGCTCGATGTTGGCGCGGTGGACAAGGCGCTCGCCGAATCCGATGCCATCGTGGAGGCCACGTTCCGTTTCGGCCGCCATACCGGCGTGACGACCGAGCCGCGTGCCGTGGTCGCCGACTGGAACGAAGGCGAACAGCGCATGACCGTCTATCACGGCACGCAGGCGCCGCACATGATGCAGAACTTGTTCGCCAAGCATCTTGGCATCGCCGAGCACCAAGTCCGTGTCGTGACCAAGGACGTGGGCGGCTCGTTCGGCATCAAGGTCCACACCTATGCCGATGAAATGGCAACGGTGGCATTGTCGAAGCTACTCAAGCGTCCGGTGAAATTCGTCGCCGACCGCATCGAAAGCTTTGTCACCGACATTCACGCCCGCGATCATCGCATCAAGGCGAAGATCGGCGTGAGCAAGGACGGCACCATCAATGCCTTCGAGATCGATGACCTGACCGGTATCGGTCCCTACTCCGTCTATCCCCGCACCAGCGGCATCGAAGCGAACCAGATCGTCAACCTGACCGGCGGCCCGTACAAATGTCCCAACTATCGGGCGCTGGCCCGCGTTGTTTTCCAGAACAAGAACGTCATGTGCCAATACCGCGCAGTCGGCCATCCGATTGCGGTCGCGGTTACCGAAGGGCTGGTCGAACTCGCTGCCGCCAAAATCGGCATGGATCCGCTGGAATTGCGCCGGCGCAACCTTATCCCCGACGATGCCTATCCCACACAATCGGCCGCAGGACTCAAGTTCGAACTGCTTTCGCATCACGAGGCTTTGGCTCACCTCGACGCGATGATGAATTACGCCGGCCTGCGAGCCGAACAAAAGCGGCTGCGCGAAAAAGCGATTTATCGCGGCATTGGTTTTGCCAGCTTCATTGAAGTCACCAATCCCTCCGCTGCCTTCTATGGCGTGGGCGGTGCCCGCATCACCTCGATGGATGGCGCCACGGTGAAGCTCGATGCCCAGGGCGCGATCATCGTGCACACCGGCGTCACCGAGCAGGGCCAGGGGGCGGAGGCCGTGGTGGCGCAATGCGTCGCCTCGTCATTCGGCGTGCCGATTGAAAAGGTGCGCGTGGTTACGGGAGATACCGACAACACGCCCTACGGCGGCGGCACTTGGGCGTCGCGGGCTGCCGGCATCGGCGGCGAGGCCGCCTGGCAGGCCGGCAAGGCGCTGCGGGCCAACGTCGTCGCCGTTGCCGCTTCGATCCTGCAGGCCAAGCCCGAGGATCTCGACATCCGGAACGGTATTGTCGTCGACAAGCAAACGGGCACCGAGCGACTGCCGCTCGACGAGCTCGCGCGCGTGGCCTACTTCCGCCCGGACACGCTACCGCCCGGATTTCAGGCGGAATTGATGGTGACGCGCCATTACGTGCCGCGTGCGTGGCCCTTCGC
>DAISKM010000149.1:4724-7719 GCA_036820945.1 Pseudolabrys sp. | reverse complement strand
CCTGGGCGGGGAGCTGTTCAAGCTCACGGCGGGGGTCAACATCGTCCACGTCCCCTACAAGGGCGGCGGGCCGGCGATGCAGGACGTGATCAGCGGGCATGTGAAAATCATGTTTTCGTCTCTTATCCAGACCACCCCGTTTATCAAATCCGGACAGCTCAAGGCGCTGGGAACCGGCGGCGCTAAGCGTACCGCGGTTCTTCCCGACGTTCCGACAATCTCGGAGGCCGGAGTTCCGGGCTACGTGGCGGACAACTGGTGGGGGTTGGCCGCTCCAGCCGGCCTGCCGGAACCGCTCGTCGAAAAATTATACGCTGCGAGCCAGGCGGCGCTGAAGTCGCCCGAATTGTTGGCGGCGTTTGAGCGCGAAGGCGCCGCGCCCGTGACGATGACGACGGCCGAGTTCGGCGAGTACATAAAGGGTGAAATCGCCAAGTGGGGGCAGGTGGTCAAAGAGGGCAATATCCAGGCGCAATAGCGCTGCGAGGCTGGCGAGACGCTGCCGACCGCCGGCATAAGCTGTTTTGAAGCCTGAAGTTCTCGTCAATCTGGCAGATATCGGCCAACTTTACCTTCGCTTTACGGCCCATCGCTATGGTGCGACAGGGCGTTGAATGCGCCCGCGCCAGTCAGTGAAAGGCGGCAGGAAGAATCCTGCCCAAGATAAGAAATGTCGCAGGCCGCGTCCGTTATCGACGAACTCGAACAAGTGCTCGCCGCAGGATCGAGCGATCGGCGCACGGAAATCCTCAGGCGCGTAACCGACCTGTATCTCGGTAATGCAACCGGTTTCAATGCGGAGCAGGTCGGTCTGTTCGACGACGTGCTCGCTCACCTGATCAAGCAGGTCGAGACCAGGGCCCTGGCAGAGCTCGGCGCAAGATTGGCACCCATCGACAATGCGCCTCGCGGCATCATTCGCAGGCTAGCTCGTCACGATGAGATCGATGTCGCCGGTCCTGTTTTGGCCCGTTCGCCCCAGCTGACGGACGGCGATCTCGTTGAGATCGCCGGCTGCAAGAGCCAGGGTCATCTTGGCGCAATCTCCGAACGAGCGCGGCTTGCAGCCGCGGTGACGGACATCCTGATCCAGCGGGGCGACACCGGCGTGGTACGCAAGCTGTCGCGAAATGAGGGGGCGACGTTTTCAGATCGCGGATATGCGACCTTGGTGGAGCGCGCCGAGACGGACGATCGACTGGCGGAAAATCTGGGCGTGCGGCTGGATATACCGCCCCATTTACTGCAAGACCTCGTCGTCAAAGCGGCCGAGACCGTGCGCGTGCGTCTGTTGACTGCAGTGCCGCCCGATCGGCAGGCGGCGATCCAGGACATTCTTGCCTCGGTATCGGACAAGGTCCTGCGCAAGGCGGCAGCCCCGCGCGACTTCAGCCGAGCCGTGGCCCTCGTCGACAAGATGGATGAGGCAGGGCAGCTCAACGAAGCGGCAATCGTGGAATTTGCCAGCGCGGGCCAACTCGAGGACCTGATCGCCGCTCTCGCTCGACTATGCGCGGCGCCGGTCGATCTGATCGAGCGCCTGATGCAGAATGCACGCCATGACGGCATCCTGATCGTATGCAAGGCCGCCGAGCTGCGGTGGCCGACATTCAGCGCGATCCTGAAGGCACGGTTCGCCCCCTATGAACTTCCGGTAATCGATCTCACGCAGGCACGAACCGATTTCCTCAAGTTGTCGGTGCCGACCGCGCGCCGAATGCTCCGTTTCTGGCTGGTTCGCGGCGCGGCAGCGGCCCGCGACTGATATCGCCCCTCAAAGGACGGCTGTTACAGCAGTCTTGCCCAATGAAATGTTATAATGTTACACTTAACGCTAAGGGGCCTGGAGATAAAAGTTTTCTTGTCATGAAGGCAGTTGCCGCAGGGCTTGCCCTCGTTTTCATCCTTGGTCACGCCGCGCCTGTTATCGCCGCCGAAGACAAAATTGCGGTGGTGGCGGCGGAGAACTTCTACGGCGACATTGCCCGCCAGATCGGCGGCGACCGGACTGCGGTCGTCAGCATCATGAACAATCCGGACCAGGATCCCCACCTGTTCGAGACCACGCCTACCACCGTGAGGCAGATCGCGGGCGCACAACTCGTCATCCTCAATGGCGCAAATTATGACCCCTGGATGGAGAAGCTGCTTGCTGCGGCGCCGCGCCCAACCCGCGCTGTGATCAATGTCGCCCAACTCACCGGGCGGAAGCCCGGAGACAACCCGCACCTCTGGTACGATCCCGCCACAATGCCGGCAGTGGCAAGCGCAATCGCCGACGCGCTCAGCAAAGCTGACGCTGTGCACGCGGCCGACTACGCGGCCAGACTCAAAGCCACCCTCTCCTCGCTCGCGGCGGTTACGCAGCGCGTTGCGCAGCTGAAAGCAAAACATGCCGGGGCCGCCGTGACCGCCACCGAGCCGGTGTTCGGGCCGATGGCAGACGCTCTGGGACTGGTGATGCGCAACCAGCGCTTTCAGCTTTCGATGATGAACGACACCGAGCCGAGCGCTCGCGATATCGCGGCGTTCGAGCGCGATCTGAGAGATCGCAAGGTCAAGGTTTTGATCTACAACAACCAGGTATCCGAGAAGTTGACCGAGCGGTTGCGCGAGCTCGCCAGCAAGTCGAAGGTGCCTGTGGTCGGCGTTAGCGAGACGATGCCGCCAAATACGTCCTTTCAGGATTGGCTCATCGGTGAACTCGATGCGATCGACAAGGCGCTGAGCGGGCCGAACGCGTGAGCATCATCACCGTCGATCAAGCCACTCTGCAAGTCGGCGGCCGCACCGTGCTTGACGACGTGAGCTTCAAGATCGAAGCCGGCGAATTCATCGGTGTGCTGGGTCCGAACGGGGCCGGCAAGACGACGCTGATGCGCGCAATCCTCGGATTGCTGTCGCCTGAGAGGGGCAGCCTGAAAGTTTTCGGTCGAACTCCGGAGCGCGGAAATCCTGAAATTGGCTATCTTCCGCAGGTGCGCACGGTGCTGCC
>DAISKM010000149.1:0-4714 GCA_036820945.1 Pseudolabrys sp. | reverse complement strand
ACAAAGCCAACTTGACGGCGACGCAATCGAGGCCACGCTCGAAGCTATCGGTGCCCGCGATCTTGCGGCGCGGCCCCTATCAGAGATGTCCGGCGGGGAACGCCAGAGACTTCTGCTGGCGCAGGCACTGATCGGCGGTCCGAAACTGCTGCTCCTCGACGAGCCCTTGATCAGCCTTGACGCGCGCCATCAGGAAGTCGCGATTGACGTCGTGCGCACCGTTTGCCGCGAGCGAAAGATCACCGTTTTGTTCAGCGCCCACGAGCTCAACCAGCTGCTCGGTACGCTCGACCGTGTTTTGTATCTCGGGAATCGGCAGGCGGTGCTGGGCACGGTGGACGAGGTGGTCAACACACCGGTGCTGTCGCGGTTGTATGGCACCGAAATCCAGGTCTTTCGCGCCGGCGGCCATATTTTCGTGATGTCGCGCGGCCGCGACATGGAGCGGGTGGATCACGTCCACGACCATGATCATGGTCATGGCCACAACCACGATCATGGGCACCATCATCACTGACATGTTTGCTTATGAATTCATGACGAATGCGTTCGCAGCGTCAGGCATCGCTGCACTTGTATCGGGCATAGTGGGCTATTTTCTTGTCATGCGCGGCCAGACCTTCGCCGGTCACGCGCTGTCTCACATCGGTTTCGCGGGAGCGACCGGCGCCGGCCTGATCGGACTTGCGCCGCTCTGGGGCTTGCTCGTTTTCACCTTGGCGGCCGGCATTGCGATGGGCGCCCTGGGCGAGCGCATCAGCAATCGCGACGTCGCGATCGGCGTGATCCTGGCGCTGGCACTGGGCTTCGGCCTGCTGTTTCTGCACTACTACACTTCGTTTGCAACACAGGCGACGGCGCTTCTGTTCGGGAATGTGCTGGCGGTCGATCATTCGATGATCGTCACGCTGGCCGTTCTTGGCGTGATTACCCTTGCCGCCCTCGCCGCGATCATGCGGCCTCTCATCTTCGCCACTCTGCAGCCCGAACTGGCCGAGGCCAAGGGCGTTCCGATGCGCTTTGTCTCGACAGCGTTCCTCGCCATCGTGGCGCTGGCGGTGTCGCAATGTGCGCAGATCGTCGGCGTGCTGCTGGTATTCACCTTGATGGTCGGTCCGCCGGCCGCGGCACAGCGTCTGACAACAGGGCTCTGGAGTGGACTGGTCGCGTCGGCGGCCCTTGCACTCGCCGAGGCCTGGCTTGGCCTGACGATCGCCTTCTACACCGACTGGCCGGTGAGCTTCAGTATCGCCGCCTTAAGCGCGCTCATTTATTTCGCGTCTCTCATGACCTCAACGCAAATGGGGCCGGCGCAGGCGACGCCGGCCCCATAGTCGCGCGAAATTACGCGCCACTACATCTTCGCGCCGTGCTCGGTCATGTACTTCACGGCGCCCGGGTGCCACGGTATCGGCGAATAGTCCTTGACCTGATTTTCCATCAGGAAGTTCTTGGCCTCGCCATGCACGGCGACGAGATCGGCCTTCTTGTCGAAGATCGTCTTCACGATGTTATAGGCATCCTGATCCGACATCTTGGCATTCGAAACCAGGATATTCCACACAACGGTGTTCTTGTTGTCGGTCGTCTGCCCCGGATAAGTGCCTGCCTTGATTGTACTGCCGGCATAAAGGTTGCCGTGCTTGGCATTCATCTTTGCGGCGAGGTCGGCGTGGTCGATCAGCTTGATCTTGACGCCCGGGGTTGCGCCCAGATCAGTCACGGCCGAGGTCGGCAGCCCACCCACCCAGAAAAAGGCATCGATCTTGTGGTCTTTGATCGCATTGACCGACTCGGCAACCCCAAGCCGCTCACGCTTCATGTCCTTGTCTTTATCGAGACCTGCCGCCTCGATGACGCGGAATGCCATCACCTCGGTGGCGCTGCCGCCGGAACCGGTGGAAACGCGCTTGCCCTTGAGGTCAGCCATCTTCTCGATGCCGCTTCCTTCGATGGTCACCACATGCATCTGGTTCGGATAGAGCACCATCAGCGTGCGCACGGGGACTTCCGTGCCCTTGAACTTGTCCTGGCCTTTGTACGCATCGAGCGCGGCGTCAACCATCGAGAAGGCAAGCTCGCTGTTGCCGGAATTGATCAGCTTGAGATTGTCGACCGAGCCGCCGGTGACTTCAGCTGTTGCCTGAATGCCCGGCAATGTTTTCGACAGGACATTGGCCAGCCCGCCGCCGAGCGGATAATAGACCCCGCCAGTCCCGCCGGTCGCGATCGATATGGCGCGCTGCTGCGCCAACACCGTGCCGGCGACGAGCGTGGCAGCCACCGCCAGCACCGTCAGGCCTGTTTTCTTGCCATTCGTGAAGCGCTTCGACATTCATAATCCTCCCTTTGACTCTTGTTCTTGTCCACCTATGCAGGAAGTTTGGCTTTCTTGTCCATCTATGCAGGAAGTTTCGCCGGAACAAATCGCTGTTTCAATAGGATAGCCGCAACCAATGCCAGGCCGAACGGCGCGGGATAAGGCACATCCAGGCCCGTAATCGTCTCGGCCAGCCCCTCCAGCAGGCTCGGGAACACCAGCAGCAGCCCAGCCAACAACCAGAGCCATCGCTCGGCCTGGGTGTTCTTCCGCAACGCCCAGTTCTGCGCCGCCGCTGCAAGCGCGCCAAGACCAACCGCGGTCTTAAGCGTCACCAAGATGACGTCATAGAACGAACCGTCTTTCGGGATCTTCATCAGCAGGCCGACGCCCTGCGGATCGAGCACAAATACGAATGGCACGAGGAATGCCGGGAGCGTGTATTTCCAGGCCTGCATGGTGGTGACGTAGGGATCACCACCGGTGATGGCTGAGGCAGCGAATGGCGACAGCGCGGTTGGAGGCGAAACCTCGGAGAGGACCGCGTAATAGAAGATGAACATATGTGCCGCGAAGTCGGGCACGCCGAGCTTGGTCAGCGCCGGCGCGGCGATCACGGCGCAGATGATGTAGGACGCGGTCACCGGCACGGCGAGCCCGATGATCCAGACCACGAGCGACGTGTAGATCGCGGTCATCAGCAGGCTGCCCCCGGCGAAATCGATGACGATGGACGAAAACTTCAGTCCGAGGCCGGTCAGCGTCACGATGCCCACGATGATGCCCGCAGCCGCGCAGGTCGTCGCGGCGCTCAGCACGCCGATCGATCCGTCAGCCAGAGCGGCGGTGAGCTTTTTGGACGACGGGATCAGTTGCTGCCCGGCTGGCGTCAGACCAATGACCGCCAGAGCTGCGATTACGAGCAAAACCACCATCGGGAAGTAGGTCTCGAATGCCGCTGCGAACGCCGAAGCGCCAATGGGAGGAATTGTGAACAGGACCGCGGCGGCGAACCCGACGAACAAAATTGGCAGCAGCACGTTACGAGGACCGAGACTGGTGTCGGGCTGAAGCGCGCTCATCGCGAACGCAAGGATGGTCGAGTAGAAGACAGAGAGCATCGGCGAGTAGCCGATCACCATGAAGATCACGACCGCGACCAGCGATACGAAGTGGAAACCGTAGCGCCTGGTCATCTCCCAGACAGACATTTCCGGCTTGAAGACCACCTCGTGCGCGCCGAAACGCAGCGAGTCGAGCTCAACCATGAACAGCAGTGAAAGGTAGTAGAGGCACGTCGGGATGGTCGCCATCCAGATTACGTCGAGGTAACTGATCTTCAGAAATTCGGCGATCAGGAACGCGGCTGCGCCCAGCACCGGTGGGGAAATAATCGCGCCAAGTCCGCCCGCCGCCAGCAAGCCGCCAGCTGCATTTTTTTCAAAGCCGGCCTTTGCCAACATCGGATAAGCGACGGTGCCGATCATCACTGTCGTCGCAACTCCTGAGCCGGATGGACCACCGAGAAGAAATGAAGATGCCACCACCGCACGGCCCGCACTCGACGGCTTGCCTCCCATCACGCCCATGGAGAAATCGATAAAGAACTTGCCGGCGCCCGAATGCTGCAGGATCGCGCCGTAAATGGTGAACATGATGATCAGCGTGGCCGATACATCGATGGGCACGCCAAAGATTCCTTCCAGCGTAATAAAAAGATGGCCGACCAGCCGCGCGATATCGTAGCCGCGATGCGTCCAGGGCGGCGGCAAGCTGGGGCCGAAATAGGCGTAGAGAATGAAGCAGACTGCAACCATCGGCATGATCCAGCCGGTGGTGCGCCGGGCCGCTTCCAAAACCAGCAGAACGAAGATCGCGCCGAGGATGACGTCCCATTTTTCCGGCACGGCCGCGCGATCGGTAAAATCGTCGCCTTGCATCAAGGCGTAGATGATTGTCGCAATGCCGATCAGCGGTGGAACCACGTCGAACCACTGGATGCGGTTGCGAAAGCGGTTCGCGACAGGAAACAGCAGAAAGCTCAACAGAAGGACGAAAGCGACGTGGGTGTAGCGTAACGGGATTGTGGGCACGATGTCGTATGCGGCATAGAGATGGAACAGCGACATGGCGACCGCGATCGCCGTGACGGTCACTCCCACCCAGCCCGAAAGGCGGTTGGCGGCGCCCTCTTCCTGCTGGACATATTCCTCGGCCTTGCGGAGCTGTTCTTCGGAAATGATCTGCGCGTCGACGCCCGCCTTGATGTCTTCCGCCATTGTCCCCTCGCCTGGAAGCGGTGTGACCCCGCCTTATAAAAGCGAGGCTAGCATGGGCCATAGCGGCAGGAATACCTGCGGAAGCCCGCCGTTATCATGGTTGCCCGAGCAGCAT
>DAISKM010000148.1:1577-7753 GCA_036820945.1 Pseudolabrys sp. | reverse complement strand
GCACGCTGTTGTCATTGCGCCCGCTGCCCGTTCCACCGATCGCGACAATTGCATCCGCAGTATCGGCGGCCATGGCAACATCGAGACCACGTCCACTCTCGTCCAGCCGCGCCGCGCCGCCGCGTCGATCGACGTCTGCCGCAACGAGACTCGCCGCAGCGCTGATGATGCCGCTGCCGCGCACCAGCAAAATGCGAATGCGCGGTTCGCGGACCCGAATGCGTGCAATTCCCGCTGCGGAGAAAGCGGCGAGATCCGTGCTGCGCAGGCGTTCGCCGGCACGGCGCAGGGGGATTGCCGAATCGCTGTCGCTTCCAGCCGTCAGGACACCGTCGCCAGGGCTGACTGTGTGAAGGGCCTCGGCACGACCTTGGCTCACTTTCACCGCGTCAAATGGCGCTACACTGTCAACCCCCGCTGGCAGAGCCTGCCCGGTTTCGATGCGCGAGGGCACCCTCAGCAGCGGCATTGGGGCATGACCACCGGCGCCCAGCGTCTCGTCCGCGTTAATCGCCCATCCATCATGCAATGCCAAAGAGGACGCGGGACGCGATGGCGCCATAGCATCGGCGGCCAGCGTGCGTCCCGCACCGGCAAATACATCGATCGTCCGCTGGGTGACCGGCTTTACCTCGGCGTCGATCATCAGCAGGACGTCGGCGAGCGGCGTTAGCCTCGAAATGGTCTGGATTGCCTCGGACACCGCCATTGTCTGCTTGACCTTGTTACACCCGATGACTTCAGTTTAGCTCAACAACGCCAAGCAATGCAGCGCGGGCTTTCGATTGGTGAACCTGGGAGAAGTACGCGTGTTTACCACAACAAGAGATAAGGCTCTTCTCACGACGACCACAGGTGCGCTGCCCCGGCCGCACTGGTACACCGAGAATCTTCGCGGCATTCCCCTTTCGCAGGGCTTCTCGCGCCTTGCCTATCGCGAGCAGCATTTCGACTGTCTCGCCTGCCATGTCGCAGCCCAGCATCGCGCGGGAATTGACATCTTCGTGGATGGTGACACGCGACTCGATGACGATGTCGCCGGCCGCGCCTGGGTCAGCTACGCCACCGAACGTATTGCAGGCATCGGCACGCCGCGAGTGGAGGTGCCGCCCGCCGGGTTCATGGCCGATAAAGGACCCGGTGATCTGATGTGGGAAGTTATCGAAACGCGCATGACCCCGCCGGTGACGGGGAAGATTGGGGAGACAAGTTTGCAGCTCGATCGCGCCTACAAGGCAATCGCGCCGATGACAGACAAGCCGGTAAAAATCGGATCGATTTCGGCGCAGATCTTGGCGCTGATGCTCACCAATCAGTACTACAAAGACCGTTACGAGTTGCTGATGGATTTATCTGCCGCGCTCAATAAGGAATATCATTCAGTCGCTGACGCCGGCGCGCCGCTGCTACAGATCGAGGAGCCGGCAATTCACCAGGTCATTGCCGATCCCAAACAGCCGATCAGGCCCGAGCAATGGGTCGAAGCCTTCAATGTCGAAGTCAAAGGGCTGCGCTAAAAGTGCGAAGTATGGTGCCATACATGCTGGGGCAGTCCAGCGGCGCAGCGAGTTGCGAGCAGGGATCAGTCGTACAAGGCTGCCTTGCCTTACCTCAATCAGCTGGACGTCGACGTGCTCACCATAGAGGGCGCCTTTAACCGCGGCATGGACCTCGAGCACGTCGGCAAAATGATTTCAAAGGACAAGAAGATCGCGTTGGGCGCCATCAGCCACCGCACGTTGCAAGTTGAGCGGCCGGAGGAAATAGCCGATCTCATTCGCAAGGCATTGAAATACATTGAACCCGAACGCCTCATCCTCACCAGCGATTGCGGCTTCGGTCGGCAATCGATGAGCCGGATGCATGCGTTCTATAAGATGGTGGCGTTAACGCGCGGCACAAATATCGTCCGCAGGGAACTGGGAATCGAAGAAGTCTACATTCCCGCAACAGACAAGAAGCTGTCGATGGTTCCGCTCACCGCATGATGCGTGCAACGAATGACTGAAACAACCATGAACTTGCGCGGTTTGAAATGTCCGTTGCCGGCGCTGCGAGTGCGCAAGAAATTGTCGGCGCTGAAATCCGGAGACCTGATCGTGGCGGAATGCACGGATCCGCTCACGACCATCGATATTCCGAACCTGTTGCGCCAGACCGGCGATACGCTGGAAGGCAAATCGGAAGTGGATGGAGTTCTCACCTTCCGAATTCGGAAAGCATGAGCGAATCGTCAATCAAGCCGAAAATTCTTCGAACGAACGAAAGCACCAAAGTCGGCGCGCTGCGGCACCGCGTACTGCCGCGCCTTGTCTTCCGACCATCCATAAAAATTTTCCCGGCCAAAGCGCTCAGGCTCCCGTTGTGCGCGATAGGGGCGCGTCGCGGCGCGTCGATGATCGTAAGCATCGATCGCAGCGCTGAGATCGTCGTCCGCAAACTGCTCTGCATGGACAGTGATTTCAAGCGATAGACGCGGGGTTATCCTGCCCTCCTCGGCGGGCCAGCCAAGGCACATGCCTGCGACGGGAATGACTTTCTCGGGCAAGGCGAGCATTGCGCTGATCACGGCAGCATGATCGCGGATGACGCTGATCGGACAACAGCCGAGGCCGACGGCCTCGGCAGCACGAAGAAACGTGGTCAAGACAATTGCAGCATCGACCGTTGCATTGAACAACAGATCAAGGTGGTCGTTTGGGAATGGCTTGCCGCGCATGCGGGCAACTTTTGGCAGGCGGCTGCCGTTGGCGAGGAAGACGAGAAACACCGGTGCCTCGCGCACCCATGGCATTTCCGCAAGCAAGTCGGCGATGGCATCAATTTTTGGTCTGTCGCGCAGAACAACAATGTCCGCCTGCTGAAGATCGCTTTTCGACGGCGCCGACAGCGCGCAGGCGCACAACAGTCGCGTGAGATGCGGGGGAATATCGCGTGAAAGATAGCGCCGATGTACCCGGTGCGCGGCGATGCGCGCAATTTCGTCTAGACCAGTCAGGTCAGGGTCGATTTCCAGCGCCTCGCCGAAACGCTCCAGAAGCGCTTCCTTAATGTGTGAGACGGAATCCGGCATCAAATAATTCCTCCTCCAAACGACTGTTTGTGGCGCTGTGCCGCTGCGATGATGCGTGAACCGGAACAAAGGACAAGCGGCGATCAATTCGCCATCCGGTGACACCATAGTTATATGTACCGGCAGGTTCGAGCCGGACGCTGGTCGCAAATGGCAAATAATGATGTCGAGGTGGCAGTCGTGGGCGGCGGAGCGGCCGGGCTTGCCGCGGCTCGACGCCTTTCTCTGGCGAACGTCGGCTGTTTGATCGTCGAGGCTCGCTCCAGGCTTGGCGGCCGCGCCTGGACGGTGTCGGGACCTTCGGGCTCCGCGCTCGATCTCGGCTGCGGGTGGTTGCATTCCGCTGACCGCAACCCCTGGGTTGCGATCGCGGAGGAACAGCACCGCACGATCGACAGAAATCCACCGCCATGGAGACGTCGATCGCTTGCGTATGGCTTCCCGGAGGGCGGACAGCGGGAATTTCTTGAAGCGCAGGAGAAGTTTTACGCGCGGGTGAGCGAGCGGGCGCAGAAACAGCCCGATGTGCCTGCGGCGGCGATGTTTGAGCCAGGTGGTCGCTGGAATCCCTTGATCAACGCAGTCGGCACATACATCAGCGGCGCCGAACTCGAATATGTTTCGGCGCGCGATTTTGACGACTTCGACGATACCGGCACCAACTGGCGCATCGTTGAAGGTTACGGCGCAACCATTGCCGCTTGCGGAGCGAGCCTGCCCGCAGCGCTCGGTTGCGTCGTGCTCTCGATCGATCACAGCGGGAAACGTCTGAAGATCGAGACAACACAGGGTCGCATCATTGCTGACCGCGTCATCGTGACGCTGCCGAGCGCAATTATCGCCCATATGGAAGAATTGTTCACGCCGAGATTGCCGGAGAAGACCCGGGCGGCCGAAGGCCTGCCTCTTGGCCTCACCGACAAATTGTTCATGTCGATTGAAGGCGCTGATGAGTTCGAGAAGGACAGCCGGCTGTTCGGCGCCACCGACCGTACCGCCACAGCCGCTTATCATCTTCGACCATTCGGCCGCCCGCAGATCGAAGCATTTTTTGGCGGCAGCCTGGCTGCCGAACTCGAAGCGGCCGGGGAGGACGCCTTTTTCGATTTCGCGGTGTCCGAACTTGCCGGCGCCCTTGGCAACGCTTTCGCCAAAAGGGTGAGGCCAATTCGCGTACATCGCTGGGGCGCGGACCCGTTTTCGCGCGGCTCATATTCTTATGCCCGCGCTGGCATGACGGATTGCCGCAAGAAGTTGGCTGCGCCGGTCGATGATCGCCTATTTTTTGCCGGAGAGGCCTGCTCGCCTCATGATTTTTCAACCGCGCACGGCGGCTGGATCACTGGCGTCGCGGCTGCGGACCAGGTCGTGGTCGCGCGCGAGCGCACGCGACCACGGGTAAAAAGTTAACGGCAGGACATTCCCGTGTAGCGCCGGCCTGTACAAAGTCGGATTGGTTATCGTGTACCTGAGGTTTTTTGTCGCCTGAAACTTGCTTTCTGTCGCTTTTAGCGGCGCCACTGTCGATTTCAAATTTTTGAAATGCCATTGCATTTTCGCATTCTGCCGATCGCGTTCGATCGGCGGTCAGAAATCAAATCGTTTGTTCCCTCGTAGATTTAGCCTATTCGCACCGGACAAAAACGAGGCAGAGAACTTTTTTTGCGAATCCCGCTCCGTTCGTCACCGCTCGACATTGTCATCTATTCGCCATAAAACTTGCGAGGCATCTCTTATGGCTCAGGGAATGTTGAAATCGTTTATGCGGGTTCGGTTCTGGGGGGTCCGAGGAAGCGTTCCGTGTCCTGGCCCGTCAACGATTCGCTATGGCGGCAATACTCCATGCATTGAGGTGCGTTGCGGCGAGCACGTCCTTATTTTCGATGCGGGGACCGGGTTGCGCTCCCTCGGCATCGAACTTCTCAAAAATAACCGAATACGTGATGTCGATATCTTCATCACGCATTGTCATCTCGATCACGTTTCGGGCTTGCCGTTCTTCGCGCCGTTTTTCCGCAAGGATTACCGGGTGCGGGTCTGGGCTGGAAATCTCGGGCCGGCGAACAGCATCGAGCGTGTCATGCGAACGCTCATGAGCTCACCGTGGTTTCCGGTGCCGATGGATGTCTTTCAGGCCAAAATAGAATTCAGGGATTTCAAATCAGGGGACGTGTTGCGTCCCAATGAGGATATTACATTGCGCACTGCCCTGCTCGATCATCCTGACAACACGAACGGTTACCGCCTCGAATACAACAACCGAGTACTGGCTCTGCTCTGCGACACGGAGGGATTCCCTGGAAAGCGCGATACAGAGATGATCTCGCTTGCCCGCCGTGCTGACCTGGCAATTTATGACTCAACGTTCACCGACGACGAGATAAAATCCAAGGCGGGGTGGGGTCATTCGACATGGACGCGGGGCGTTCGCATGGCGAACGAAGCCGAAGTCAAACACCTTTGCCTGTTTCACCACGATCCGTCGCATGACGACGATTTCATGGACAGGCTCGCGGCCGACGCGACCGATGGACGGGCGGGAACGATTGTGGCGCGGGAAGGCCAGATTATCGATTTGTGACATGCTCAACCGCTGCCGTCGCAACGGCGCGGGTCCCCTGTTGGTCCAACGCGAACAAGGGGCGATAGTCGCGCACGTCGTCGGCATCCAGAATCGACATGGTTCGATTGTCTAGGATCAGCCAGCGCTGCTCGTACCGAACGGCCACGACGGCGTGACCTATGTCACGCTTTTCATTTTGCACGATAACAAGGCGGAGATCGTCAGGAAGGACTCCCAGTTCGCGCAATGCGGCGTATTTTACGATGGCATAGTCTTCGCAATCGCCTGCTCCGCTGCCCAGCGTTTGAAGCGGAGAGGCCCAGAAATCGGCATAGCCATACTGAGCCCAATCGCTCATCGACCTAATGGCCATGTTCACTGCGCGATTCCGGGGACGGCGACAGAACCTGAACGGCACATTCAACTCGATAAGGCCGACCAAAAATTGTTCTTCGCAAGTCCGGAACTACAACCGCCGTTAGCTACGTCCAGCTCAGTCTTTCGGACATGCTGCGGAATTTCGAGTTGCAGAAAGACGCC
>DAISKM010000148.1:0-1477 GCA_036820945.1 Pseudolabrys sp. | reverse complement strand
CGCGGACGACTTTAGCATTGACCCAGCGTTAGGGAGTTTCGCGTATTGGCGTGCGATTGGTCTGCGGAAGAGTGGCTTTTCCGCAATATTCTGGCTATTGTGCCGGCGCTGGCGGGGTACAGTCCCGGATGTTGGGGGAGACGAAGCGTATTTGGGCAATCGCGGGCGTTGCGTCATTTCTATGGACGCCGGCCGCGCTCTCGGACACGCTCGAAGGGTCGCTGGTTCTCGCTTACCAGAACAATCCGACGCTGAATGCGCAGCGCGCCTCGGTGCGCGCGACCGATGAAGGGGTGCCGCAGGCGCTGTCCGGCTATCGGCCGCGGGTGACGTTCAACGGCTCGGTCGGCCCGCAGTACACTGACTCGCTGACGCGCTCGTCGACCTCGCGCGCGACCTATACGCAATTGTCCGGCAACATGACGCCGAGCAATCTCGGGGTGACGGGGACGCAGACGCTGTTCAACGGCTTTCAGACCCCGAACCGCACCCGGCAGGCGGAGAGCCAGGTGCAGGCGGCGCGCGAGACCTTGCGGGTGACCGAGCAGATAACGCTGCTTAACGCGGTGACCGCCTACATGAACCTTTTGCGTGACAGCGCGATTTTGGATCTGCAGCGGCGCAACGTCGAGGTTTTGCAGGAGCAGTTGCGGCAGACGCGCGACCGCTTCAATGTCGGCGAGGTGACGCGCACCGACGTTGCGCAGTCGGAATCGCGTCTTGCCGCCGGGCGCTCGCAGGTTCTGAGCGCGGAGGCGACCTACAAGGCCTCGGTTGCGACCTACCGGCAGGTGATCGGGATTGAACCGGGGCGGCTGGCGCCGGGTTCTCCGGTCGACCGCTTCTCGCCGTCGACGCAGGGGGCCTCGATCGGCGTGGGCACCGCAACGCATCCGGCGGTGACGAGCGCGCAGTACAGCGTCGATGCGGCGCTGTTGCAGGTGAAGGTTGCGGAGGGGGCGCTTTATCCGACGCTGGCGTTGCAGGGCAACGTGCAGCAGAGCTACGAGTCGAGCCTGCTGCAGCTGCGCACGTTCAACGCCTCGGCGATCGCGCAGCTGACGGTGCCGATCTATCAGGGCGGGGCGGAATATTCGCTGATCCGGCAGGCGAAGGAGACGCTGGGGCAGCGGCGGCTTGATCTCGATACCGCGCGCGACCAGGTGCGGCAGTCGATCGTGCAGGCCTGGGGCCAGCTCGAGGCGGCGAAAGCCAACATCGAGGCGACGCAGGCGCAGGTGCAGGCGGCGGAGATCGCGCTCAACGGGGTGCGCGAGGAGGCGCGGGTCGGCCAGCGCACCACGCTCGACGTGCTCAACGCGCAGCAGGAGCTGGTGAACGCGCGGGTGGCGCTGGTGAGCGCGCAACGCGACCGCGTGGTGGCCTCCTACACGCTGCTCTCGGCGGTGGGGCGGCTGTCGCCGCAGGTGCTCGGCCTGCGGGTCCCGGTCTACGACGCCAACGTTCACTAACAGCA
>DAISKM010000147.1:0-7798 GCA_036820945.1 Pseudolabrys sp. | reverse complement strand
CGTCATCAACACGCACCGCATGCTGTGTTCGAACCAGGCAATGCTGGGATCGAGTTTTGCTTTCGTGAAGGACGAGCCGCCTGTCGTCGTCGACTGGCTGCCGTGGAGCCATACGTTCGGCAGCAACCACAATTTCAATATGGTGCTCACTTACGGCGGTTCACTCTATATCGACGACGGCAATCCGACGCCCCCCGGGGTCCCGAAAACGGCGAGAAACCTGCGCGAGATCGCGCCCACAATTTATTTCAACGTCCCCAAGGGCTATGAAGCGCTGATCGCCCACTTCCGCGCCGACGATGAGTTGCGCCGAAATTTCTTCAGCCGCCTCAAGGTGCTCTTTTACGCCGGCGCCGGGCTCAACCAGACCACATGGGATGAACTGACGCGGCTCGCAGTCGAGACGACCGGTGAGCGCATTATCTTCCTGTCTTCGCTTGGCTCGACCGAGACCGCGCCGCTCGCACTGGCGTGCTCGTGGGATTTTGATCGGCCCGGCAACATCGGCGTGCCGGCACCCGGCGTCGAGCTCAAGCTTGTTCCGAACGAAGGCAAGCTTGAAGCGCGATTGCGCGGCCCGCACATCACCCCCGGCTACTGGCGGCAGGATCATTTGACCCGGGAAGCCTTCGACGAAGAAGGTTATTACCGGCTCGGTGATGCATTGAAATTTGTCGATCCAAACGATCCCACGAAGGGCCTTCTGTTCGACGGCCGCATTGCCGAGGATTTCAAGCTCTCCACGGGAACATGGGTGAGCGTAGGGCCCTTGCGCGCGCGTTTTCTCGACCACTTCGCACCGTACGTGCGCGACGTCGTGTTTGCCGGCGCCGACCGTGACGACATCGCCGTGCTGATATTTCCCGACGTCGAAGCCTGTCGAAAACTGGCCGCTCTCGCGTCTGACGCATCGATCGATAACATCATCGACGCTGCGCCAGTGCGGCGAAAATTTACCGAGTTGCTGGTCAAGCTTGCTGCGCTCAGCCCCGGCTCCTCGACCCGCGTCGAACGCGCGATCCTTATGGCCGAGCCGCCCTCCATGGACAAAGGCGAAATGACCGACAAGGGCTCGATCAACCAGCGCGCCGTGCTGAAGAACCGCTCTGCGCTGGTGGACGAACTCTATGCCGCGCCTCTATCTTCACGAGTCATCGCAGGCGAAGGAAAGCGCTGATGGAAACGAAAGGACATGCGGCCATCGTCACCGGCGGCGCGTCGGGCCTGGGTGCGGCCACCGCGCGCGCACTGGCGGCCGCGGGCGCGAAAGTTGCAGTCATTGACGTCAACGAAAAGGCGGCCACGGAAATGGCGGCCGACGTCAAGGGCATCGCCGTCGGCTGCGACGTCGCCGACAGCGCAAGCGCCGAAGCGGCTGTGAAGAAAGCCGCTGCCGCACATGGACCGGCGCGCATCCTCGTCAATTGTGCTGGAATTGGACCGGCCAAGCGCATTGTCGGGCGCGAGGGACCGACGCCCCTCGCCGATTATGAGCGCGTTATTCGAATCAATCTCATTGGCACGTTCAACATGATGCGGCTCGTTGCCGCCGCCATGCAGGCTGCAGAACCGCTGTCGGGCGGCGAGCGTGGGGTGATCGTCTCTACCGCTTCGGTCGCGGCTTTCGATGGACAGATCGGACAGGCCGCCTATGCGTCTTCCAAGGGCGGGGTCGTCGCGCTGACGCTCCCTGCCGCGCGCGAATTCGCCCAATTCGGCATACGCGTGCTTGCGATCGCCCCGGGAATTTTTGGCACGCCGATGCTGCGCGCATTGCCGCAGGAGGCGCAGGATTCCCTGGGAGCCGCAGTTCCGTTTCCCAAACGACTCGGCGAACCGCGCGAGTTCGCCGCCCTCGTCCTGCATTGCATTCACAATGCCTACCTCAACGGCGAAGTGATCCGACTCGACGGCGCGCTGCGCATGGCACCGCGCTGAAAGGGATCACTGTGGCCTCATTCAGCAGTACGCGTACCGTACGAATCGAATGGGGCGACTGCGACCCTGCAGGCATTATCTTTTACCCGCGCTATTTCGAAATCTTCGATGCATCGACGACGCTTCTGTTCGAGCGCGCGCTTGGCATGACCAAATTAAACATGTTCAAGCACCTCGATTTCGACGGCTTTCCGCTCGTGCGTACACGCGCGCGATTCATGAAGCCCACTCGTTTCGGGGATGACGTGACAGTCAGAAGCACAATACAGTTCGGACATTCCAGCTTCGACATCGAGCATCAGCTGAGCCTCGATGGCGACACCTGCGTCGAGTGCTCGGAGCGAAGAGTGTGGATCGTCCGCGATGACAAAGGACAGCTGAAATCACGGCCGGTTCCGGATGCAGTGCTGGCGAAATTTCGGGAGCCGTCACCCCGATAGCTTCACTCGATCTCCGCCGCGATCTTTTTTAAAATCTGGATGAATCGCTTGCGGTCGCGCGAACCGATCACCTGATCGAGATTGCGCTCATGCCGACGCGCGCAGCGTGTGAGCGTCGTCAGCACTTTTTTTCCGGCCGGCGTCAGGTTGAGGCTGTAGGCGCGCCGGTCGCTGTCCATCCGCCTGCGCTCGACGAGGCCACGCCTCACCAGATCCTCGACGACCGGGGTGAGGCTGGATTTATCGCGGCCATTGGCGAGGGATAACTCGGTCTGGCTGATGCCGGGGTTGCGGGCGATCAAGGTCAGGGTGGCAAAACGGCCGGGGCTTTCTCCGATCTCCTGCGAGCGGCGCGAAAAGGCCTGGAAAGCGGCTTCTTGCGCCATGCGCAGGTTGAAGCCAACCCAGGAACCGAGCGGACCGAAATTTATCGACAGGCCAAAGGCTTCACCGTTCCTGCCGCGTCGACGGCTGCCAATGCCGTTCGTTCCGTGCACCGTGCGTCCCTTCTCCAGAGCGGACAATCAGTCCACTGCAAGAATTTAGTTTGACATCAAACTAAGCTTTACAACGTAGCCCGCCTTCGGCTGAATATTGCAAAAGTTGGCGATCTAACCAACACCCAACCCCCGAGGGAGGACCCCATGAAACTCCGTTTCGCCGGGTGTGTCTACGCTGCCGCTCTGTTGGTCGGGGCAGCGACCGGCGCATTCGCGCAAGAAAAGACGTTCGAACTCAAGCTCGCGCACTGGGTGCCACCATCGCATCCGCTGCAAAAGGCCCTGGAGGAATGGGGCGCCGCGGTCGAGAAAGCATCAGGCGGCACGCTGCACTACAAGGTTTATCCCTCGCAGCAGCTCGGCAAGGCCTTCGATCATTACGACATGGCGCGTGACGGCATCGCCGATCTGACCTACGTCAATCCTGGTTACCAGCCCGGGCGCTTCCCGATTATCGGCGCCGGCGAACTGCCATTCCTGTTTGCCAATGCGAGCAGCGGCTCACAGGCGCTTGACGCCTGGTATCGCAAATACGCCGACCGCGAGATGAAGGACGTCAAATTTTGTCTGGCCTTCGTGCACGATCCAGGCTCGTTTCACTCCAAGTCCAAAAAAATTACGGCGCCCGACGACATCAAAGGCATGAAGATTCGTCCGGCCCACGCCACCATGGCAAGTTTTGTCACCCAGCTGGGCGGCACCAACGTTCAGGCCGCAGCGCCAGAAGTTCGCGATATTCTCGAAAAGGGTGTCGCCGATGCGGTGACATTCCCGTGGGGCTCGGTGCCGCTGTTTGGCATCGACAAAGTCACCAAATACCATATGGACGTTCCGCTCTACGTGACGACCTTCGCCTTCGTGTTCAATAAAGACAAATACAACGAGATGTCGCCGCGCCAGAAGAAGGCGATCGACGATCACTGCAACAACGAGTGGGCCGGCAAGGTCTCGGCGCCGTGGGCCGAGTTCGAGCACGCGGGCATCGCCAAGATCAAGGCGGAGGCGGGCCACGAGGTCTACTCGCTCACGCCGGCGCAGGTCGAGGAATGGAAGAAGGCTGCGCAGCCGCTCGAGCAGAAATGGGCCGACAACGTGAAGAAAGCCGGCGGCAATTCCGACGCGATCATGAAAGAGCTCAAGGATCAGCTCGTTAAGTACAAGGCGTCGTTCTAACATTCCGGCGGCGCGGCTCGAACGGGCCGGGCCGCCTTCACTCTTTCGCGTCTGGCTGGGAGGCCGGCTGCGCTAACCAGCTGCGGAGACGGTCGTGGCGGAGAAAGTCCTTGGCGAAGCCGAAGTGGCGCGAAAACTCGCCGGCTCGCCTTCGCCGCGCCAACGCAACGCGATGGATCGGTTCATCGATGGCATCGAGCTGGTCGCGGCGTTTTTTGTGGGCATCGTCGCCGCCGACATCTTCATATCCGTTCTGCTGCGTTATTTCTTTGCCGTACAGATCCCCGACGCGTACGACTTCGGGCGCCTTCTGCTCGGCATCCTGATTTTCTGGGGTATCGCAGCAACGTCGTATCGCGGCACGCATATCACCGTCGATCTGGTCTGGAGCAATGTCGGCCCGCGTTGGCAGCGCGTGATCGATGTCTTTGCGACGCTGGTTCTCCTGTTTGTGGTGACGGTGCAGACCTACACGCTGTTCGACAAGGTCACGAGCACCTACAGGGACAACGTTCTCACCTTCGACCTGCGGCTGCCGACCTGGCCGTTTTTCCTGGTCGCCTGGATCGGCGATGTCTCAGCGGTGGTGCTGATCGCGGTGCGCACCTATCGGCTGATCTTCCATCCCGAGTTGATGGATGACGGCGGCTACCGGATGAAGCCGGTCGAATAGCCCATGTTGAGCACCGACGCAGTCGCCATCATCGGGTTCATTGCCTTGTTCGGAATGATGCTCATGCGCGTTCCGGTAGGCATGGCGATGGGCCTCGTTGGCGTTACCGGCTTTGCCTATCTCAACGGTTCCGGGCCAGCCCTCAAGATCGTCGGCCACACATCGATGCGCACGGTGACCGACTACAATTTCGGCGTGATCCCGATGTTCCTGCTGATGGGCGCGTTCGTGTCGAATTCCGGCATGAGCCGGGAATTATTCCGGGCCGCCAACAGCTTTCTCGGCCATCTGCGCGGCGGGCTCGGCATAGCGACGATCGCGGCCTGCGGCGGTTTTGCCGCCATTTCGGGGTCATCGGTCGCAACCGCCGCGACCTTTTCCGCGGTCGCCTATCCCGAGATGCGACGCTTTGGCTATCCGCAGTCTTTCGCAACCGGGGTGATCGCAGCCGGCGGCACGCTGGGCGCGATGCTGCCGCCGTCAACGGTTCTCGCCGTGTACGGCATCATCACCGAGCAGGACATCGGCAAGCTGTTCATCGCCGGCATCATTCCCGGTCTGCTCGCCGCAACGATGTACATGATCACCGTCGGGATCATCGGGATCGCGCGGCCGAACTTCCTGCCGTCGACGCCGCGCCACTCGTGGAAGGATCGTATCACCGCCACCCGCGATGTCTGGGCGACGCTCATTCTTTTCCTCTTCGTGATCGGGGGATTGTACGGCGGGCTGTTCACGCCGACGGAAGCCGGCGGCATGGGCGCCGGCGGCGCCTTTCTGATTGGCGTGCTGCGTGGCAGGCTCGATCGTACCGAAATCCGGCGCTCACTACTGCAGGCAACGCGGACGGCAGCCGCAGTCTTCACGGTGCTGATTGGCGCGCTGCTGTTCGGCTATTTCCTCACTGTCACGCAAACGCCGCAAAAGGTGACCGCGTTCCTGACCGGGCTCGGCATCGGCAATTACGGCGTGCTGGCGCTGATCATGCTGATGTATCTGGTGCTCGGCTGTCTCATGGACGCGATGGCGATGATCATCCTGACCGTGCCGATCATTTTCCCGGTCATCACCCATCTCGGTTTCGATCCGATCTGGTTCGGGGTGATCATTGTGATGACGGTGGAACTCGGTCTTATTCATCCGCCGGTGGGAATGAACGTGTTCGTGATCAAAAGCGTGGTCAAAGACGTGAGTTTTGCGACGATTTTCAAGGGAGTCATTCCATTCATCATCACCGACCTTATCCGGCTGATAATTCTGATTGCCTTTCCGATTATCGCACTCTGGCTCCCCTCGCGCATGTGAGGCATCTCGTGCTATATAGTTTGCCTCCCAACCATCTGCCGGCGGCCTGACGATGGAACGGTCGTTCAAGAAAGAAGTCCAGGCTCTGAAGCTTGGCGACGGCGAGACCTTCCACGGCGAGGGAATCCTCGCCGTGACCAAGGCGCTGTTGCAGTCCGGCGTGTCCTACGTGGGAGGATACCAGGGCGCGCCGGTGTCACACCTCCTCGATGTACTGGTCGACGCCGAGGACATCATGTCCGAGCTCGGCGTCCACCTGGAAACCTGTTCCAACGAGGCGTCGGCCGCTGCCATGCTCGGCGCGTCGATCAATTACCCGTTGCGCGGCGCGGTCACCTGGAAATCGATCGTCGGCACCAATGTCGCGGCCGACGCATTGTCGAACCTCGCATCGCCCGGCGTGGTCGGCGGCGCCATGATCATCCTCGGCGAAGATTACGGCGAGGGCGCGAGCGTCATCCAGGAGCGCTCTTATGCCTATGCGTTGAAATCCTCGATGTGGTTGCTCGACCCGCGGCCCGACCTGCCGTCGATCGTACGTACCGTGGAAAAAGGCTTCGAGCTCTCCGAGGCGAGCCACGCTCCCGTCATGCTCGAACTGCGCATCCGCGCCTGCCACGCGACCGGGGAATTCGCCGCCAAGAACAACCGCAAAGGTATCGTTTCCGGCCTCGACAAGCTGGCTGGGCCGCCGCGCTTCGAATATGGGCGGCTTGCCCATCCGCCCGTGATCTTTACGCAGGAGCGCTTGAAGGTCGAGGAGCGCCTGCCCGCCGCGCGTGCCTTCGTTCGCGAGCACAAGCTCAACGAGATCATCGAGGGGGATATTGCCGACATCGGCGTTATCGTGATGGGCGGACTGACCAACAGCGTCCTGCGCGCGCTCGAGCGCATTGGGCTCGCCGATGTGTTCGGCAATTCGCGCGTGCCCCTGTTGGTGCTCAATGTCGTCTATCCGCTGGTGCCCGAGGAAATCACCGCGTTCTGTGCCGGCAAGCGCGCGGTGCTGGTGGTCGAGGAAGGCTACCCCGACTACATCGAGCAGGCGGTCAACGTGGAATTGCGCCGCGCCGACATCAATACGCGTGTGCTTGGCAAGGGACCGCTGCCGAAAGCGGGTGAATACGCGTCCGATGTATTGCTCGAAGGACTGGCAGCGTTTCTTCAGGACGCGAGGCCGAATGGCATCGATGCCGACACCATCGCTGAAAAGGCGCGCGGCCTTGTCGCGCATAAGGCAAAAGCCGCCGCGGCTCTCGGCCCGTTGCCACCGCGTCCGCCCGCCTTCTGCACCGGCTGTCCCGAGCGTCCCGTCTTTTCCGCCATCAAGTTGATGCAGCGCGAACTCGGGCCGACCCATATCAGCGCCGATATCGGCTGCCATTCGTTCGCGACTTTCGCGCCGTTTTCGCTCGGCAATTCCATCCTTGGCTACGGCATGTCGCTCGCCAGCGCGGCGGCTGTGGCACCAAACATGGAGAAGCGACCGATCGCCATCATGGGCGACGGCGGTTTCTGGCACAACGGACTGATCACGGGCGTAGCCTCCAACCTTTTCAACAAAGGCGATGGCGTTCTGATCGTGATGCAGAATGGCTATGCCTCGGCGACCGGCCAGCAATACATCCCGTCCAGCACAATGAGCCGCACCGGATCGGCGCCAGGCATGGACATCGAACAGACATTGCGGGCAATGGGCGTCCACTGGCTGCGCAAGGTGCGCACCTACAGCGTCAGCGTGATGGTGGCCACGCTGAAAGAAGCAATGA
>DAISKM010000146.1:0-7811 GCA_036820945.1 Pseudolabrys sp. | reverse complement strand
TTGGCGGTCCCGAGAGGAGTCGAACCTCCGACCTTCGGTTTAGGAAACCGCTGCTCTATCCTGCTGAGCTACGGGACCGCTCGGGCCGCGATGTAGCACAGGCGGACGCACTCCGCACCCGTCAGACGGCTAGTCGATCTTTGCACCTGAAGCCGCGACGACATCCTTCCACAACGCCCGCTCCTTCGCCGCGTAAGCCAAGGCGCCTTCGGGCGTACTGGACAGAATGCGTGCGCCGCCTACCTGGAACCGCTTCTGTACTTCCTCCTCGCCGGCGATCTGCTTCATGGCACTCGCAATCTTGTCGATGATCGGGCGCGGCGTGCCGGTCGGCACGACGAAGGCAGCCCAGGAGGTGACAACAAAATCCTTGATCCCGGCTTCGCCCATGGTCGGGACATCGTTCATCGTCGGCCAGCGCTGCGCCGATGTGACCGCAAGCGCGCGCATCTGCCCGGAACTGATGGCCGGAACATAGGAGGCGAGATTGTCGATCGCAAAATTGACGTCGCCGGCGAGCATGGCCGGAATTGTCTGTGCCGCGCCGCGGAACGGCACGTGCACGGCATCGAGTCCGGCCTGCTTCACGAACATCACGCCGGAAAGATGCGGCGAGGTTCCGACGCCCGGGCTCCCATAGCTGATGCGGCCCTTTTGCTTCGCCCAGGCGATGAATTCCGAAACCGATTTTGCCGGGCAGTGCTCGGCCGCAACGACGAAGACGTTTGGCAGCTCCCAGGTCAACGACGCGGGCACCATGTCGCGCTCGGCGTCATATGGCATCTTGTTGTAGAGATACTGGTTGATCGCGAAGTGGCCGATGGTGGCAGCACCGATGGTATAGCCGTCGGGAGGGCTGCCAGTGACGGCCGCGATTCCAATATTGCCGCCGGCGCCCGGACGGTTCTCGATCACGAAGGGCTGGCCGAATATTTCCTTCATACGGTCGGCCAGGATCCGGCAGAGCACGTCGGTCGAGCCACCGGCCGGATAGGGCACGATGACCCGCACGGGATGGTCGGGCCAGCGGCTGTCCTCGGCGCGCGCGCCGGTAGCGGCAAACGCGCCGGCCGCGGCCATGGAGGCCAGGACGTGACGACGGTTCGGAAGTCCCTGGAACGTAATCATCAATGGTCCTCCCCCGGCGGCACGATGTTATGGCCGCCTTAAACATTCTAACCTCTCATGATGGCGCCGCCCATCCTGCCGCGGCGGCCAATCTGGATCGTTCCGTCCCGTGATGAATGTTGTGTGCTCCCTTGTTGTGGTTGCGATAGCTGTGCTTGCATTCGCCCCAACGTTGGCGGCCCAGGATTCATGCAAACTCTCGGCTATGGGCAACGTGAATGTCGCCGGCATTCGCGACGGGCGTACGCTCGTGCTTGCCGATGGCCGGGAATTGCGGCTGGCGGGGATCGAGACCGGCGATGCAAGCCGCGCCGCGCTGGAGGCGCTCGCCGCCGGACGATCGCTGCGGCTGGAAAAACTTCGCGCGGAAAATGATCGATATGGTCGCGTGGTTGCATTCGCCTTTGAGGGCGAAATGCAGACTTCGCTGCAGCAGGCCCTGATCGAACAGGGCCAGGCACGGGTTTCGTCCCGCGTTGGCGATCGCGCTTGCGCTGAAGTGCTTTTGGCGGCAGAGCGCAAGGCACGCGCGGCCCGCCGCGGCATGTGGGCAGACCCCAATTTCGCCCCTTTACGGTCACACGATGCCGCCCGCATTACGGCTGTTCGGGGTCAGTTTGCCTTGGTTGAAGGCAAGGTCTTGTCGGTGCGGGAAAGCGGCGCCACAATATATTTGAACTTCGGGCGGCGCTGGGCGCAGGACTTTACTGTCACCATTCTCAAGCGCAACCGGCGGGAATTCGCTGCGGCTGGCATCGACCCAGGACGGCTGGAGGGTCAACCAATCCGGGTACGTGGCTGGATCGAGCAGCGGACCGGTCCGGTGATCGAAGCGGTTGCTCCGGAGCAGATCGAATTCGCTGATCAAAAGTGATTGTGAGTAGGCGGCATGGGTGGGCTAGGAACCGGGAGTGCCGGTCGCGCGGGCGAGATCGCCGCCGTTCTGGCATTGTTGCTGCTGACCAGCTGTATCAGCACGACAGACCATCGCCTGGTCACGCTGCCGCTCCCGCAGGCCTCCCCGACGACCGAATCCGAGCCTGCGAACCAACGCGAGCATGCGCGCATTCTCGCTTCTTACGGCGGCGAATATGAAAGCGCTCGCCTGCAAGCGATGATCGCGAAAACCGTCGATCGCCTCGTCGCGGCGTCCGAACGACCGGACCTGAAATATCAGGTGATCATTCTCAATTCCCCGGCCATCAATGCTTTCGCGCTGCCGAATGGCCGGCTCTACATCACGCGTGGACTGATTGCTCTGGCAAACGACAAAGCCGAACTGGCTTCGGTGCTGTCGCACGAAATGGGTCACGTCATCGCGCGCCATGCTGCAATCCGCGAGGAACAGGCGCGGCAGGTCGCGATCATCAATCATGTTGTCAACGACGTGCTCAGCGATCCACAGGTGGGAGCGCTCGCACTCGCGAAGTCCAAGCTCACCCTTGCTGCCTTTTCACGTGCGCAGGAATTCGAGGCCGACGGCATCGGCGTCGGCATTTCGGCGCGCGCGGGATTCGATCCGTATGGCGCGTCCCGCTTCTTGACCGGCATGCAGCGAAGTGCCGAGCTCAAGGCCGCAGTCGGCGGCGCGGACCCCAGTACGCTGGATTTCCTCTCAGGCCATCCGGCGACCCCGGAGCGCGTCAAAAATGCGACCACAAACGCGCGCCAGTTCACCGGTCCCGGCGCCGGGGAGCGAGACCGCAACGAATATTTCAACACCATTGATGGAATGGTCTACGGCGAGGATCCCAGCGAAGGTTTTGCGCGCGGCCGGAATTTTCTCCATCCAAAGCTCGGATTCACGTTCGTGGCGCCGCCGGGCTTCACGCTCGACAATACTGCGCAAGCAGTGCTCGGCTTAAAGGACGGCGGCGGCGAAGCGTTGCGCCTCGACGTGATAAGCGTTCCGGCCGAGCAGACTTTGTCCGACTACTTGAAGTCGGGATGGATGGAGAATGTCGATGCGACAAGCGTCGAGGAGTTCTCTCTCAACGGTTTCCCGGCGGCGACCGCAACGGCGGGTGGCGGAAACTGGTCGTTCCGTCTGTTCGCTGTGCGTTTTGGCAGCGAAGTCTACCGTTTCATCTTTGCCGCCAAGGCAAGGACGCCGCAGGTCGATCGCGCGTTTCGCGAGTCGATCATGACATTCCGCCGCATGACGTTGAAGGAAAGCGAACAGGTCAAGTCGCTGCGCCTCAGGGTGGTCACGATTGGTGAGACCGACACGGTGGAAAAGCTCGCGCACCGCATGGCGACGTCCGACCATTCGATCGAGCGCTTCCGCGCGCTCAACGGACTGGGTCCGCATGACCGGCTCAAGCCGGGCGACAAGGTGAAGATTGTGGTGGAGTGAGCCTCCCCGAGTGTGAGGTGGGATGCCATGCCCGCGCTTGTCGCGGGCATCCACGTCTTATCGTCCTAACAATCAAAAACGTGGATGGCCGGGACAAGCCCGGCCATGACGAACGAGAGGCTGGAGCCCGAACTCAGTTCTCGCCGCCTTCGTAGTTGATGGTGAATTCGCGCGGCACCTCCGGGCCCCAGAGGTAAAACGAATCCTCAGGCTTGTGATCGCCTGACGGCCAGCGCTCGTCCTTCGCTATGTAATCGATATCGCAGGAATACTCCGCGAAGCTGCCCCATGGGTCGCGCACATAGTGAAAATAGTTCGAGCCAAGGACATGGCGGCCGAGCCCCCAGCCCTTGGTCCAGCCCTTGTCGTGCATGCGCATCGCGCCGAGGCCGATATCGTTGATGCTCGCAACATCCCAGCTGCAATGGTGGAAACCGGGCGCAATGGATTTCACCAGCGCAAGGAGATGATGATCGCTGCCGTGAATGCCATGCATGAACGCGACGAGATCGGACGCGCGGTCGGACAGGCGCAAGCCAAGCGTCCGTTCATAGAAAGCGATCGATTCAGATACGTCGCGCGTGAAAATCAGCACGTGCGAAAGCCGGCGCGGACGCACCGGCGGCGCCTTCTCCCGCGTCGTGGCGCCTGCAGCGCCGGCGGGAACGGAAATCCACTGGCTTTCCGCCTTGCGGTCAGGCGACACTTTCGGCCCGACCTTCACCTCAATCAGAACACCCTCATGATTGCGGAACCAGAAGCCATTGCTCTCGAAGCCGGGGGGCGGATCGATGAGCTGGATGCCCTGCCCTTCGATGCGAGCCTTGAGCCGCGGCAGGTCCTCGGCGTAACAGCCGAACGACAAATGATGCAGCGCCTTGGCCTTGCTGGTTTCGACAACCGAGCCCCAGCGATGATCGTGACCGTAGGTCTTGATCGCAAGCGCATTGCCGTCGCGGCGCACATCGAGGCCGAAGTTGGCGTAAAAATCCTGCGCGACTGACGCATCGGGCACGGTCAACACAAATTGGTCGAGCGAATGCACGCCCAGCGCATCGGCTTCGGTGGTCGGCGCAACGTAGCCGCGGATAGCGGTCATTCCCTACTCCCTGTGTCGTTGGGGATGGTTGCAGCGGCATATAGGTCAGGCAAGGGTCGCGGGCAACTGCGAGCGGTGCGGCAGAAAGTTCAAGTCAGCTCAGGGCGCCGAAAAGACAGAAGCCCGGCACGTGGCCGGGCTTCCGAAACTTGCGCTGAACTTCCTGCGCTCAGGCTGCCTCTTCCTCGACGCCTTCGTCGGAAGCGCCTTCTTCAGTGGGCTTCGGACCACGGCGAGGGCCCTTGGCGAGCGCAGCCTCGATCTCCTTGACCGCCTCGGTCTCGGTGACCCGCTGCACCGCTGCGATCTCACGGGAGAGGCGGTCAAGAGCGGCTTCGTAAAGCTGCCGCTCCGAATAGGACTGCTCCGGCTGGGTCTCTGAGCGGTAGAGGTCACGCACGACCTCGGCAATCGCGACGATGTCGCCCGAATTGATCTTGGCTTCGTATTCCTGGGCGCGCCGCGACCACATGGTGCGCTTGATTCGGGCGCGACCTTTCAAGGTCTCGAGGGCGCGCTTGACCAAGGGAGCCTCGGCCAGCTTGCGCATGCCGACCGACACGATCTTGGCGGTCGGAACCCTCAAGGTCATCTTGTCCTTGATGAAATTGATGACGAACAGCTCGAGCTTGGCGCCCGCGACTTCCTGTTCCTCGATCGCCACGATCTGGCCCACGCCGTGGGCCGGGTAGACGATAAACTCGTTGGTCTTGAAGCCTTGTCGTTGAGTAGTCTTCTTATTGGTGGTCATTCCGGGCATGACTCCTTCGCCGGCCTTCTTACGGCTGCCGGCTATCTTGGCTGCGGGAGCCCCGACGCGGACGGCACCGCGTGAGGCGTGGGAGGTCCGCCGCATTGCAGCAGACTTTTTGGGTCCCCGGCTCATGCCGGCGGTGCCTTTCTTCGCTTTATGACGCGTTTTTCCTGCCACTGCTCACGCGTGGAATTTCACGCCCTCTAAACTGGAAAACGGGGGAACTTAGCCACCGAAAAATAAGGCTCCCGAACAGGGGAGCGCACCGATGGCAACGTCGTTAGTTCCCTTCCATTTTTTATACATATAGCACATTTTTGGGCGGAATCAAAGCCTTATGACGACGTAGAATGGCAATTTCCGCTCGAAATTCGCACGATTCCGTCGAGTCGGTTAACGTCCTCCACCACAAAAGCCCTGTGCCAGACCGGGCGGTACCCTGGTGTGATGCCTCAATCGCCGCCTCCGGACTCGGGCGAAAAGAACTTCTCGAATTTGCCGGGTGACCCGTCAAAATCCTTGGCGTCAGGCGGAGCGTCCTTTTTGACGGTGATATTCGCCCAGGTTTTTGCGTACTGAGCATTGAGTTCCAGCCACTTCTCGAGGCCGGGCTCGGTATCGGGCTTGATCGCCTCGGCCGGACATTCTGGTTCGCATACGCCACAGTCGATGCATTCATCGGGATGGATCACGAGCATGTTTTCGCCCTCGTAGAAGCAGTCCACCGGACACACCTCCACGCAATCCATGTATTTGCATTTAATACAGTTCTCGACGACGACGTAGGTCATTCCTCGCTCCGCCCGGGCGTTCGCAAAGCTCCGTAACTCACCACTAGATAAGTCGCAACCGCCGAGCCTACCAGTTCCAAGGCCTACACCATTGCTACTTACAGACTGAAGGCCCGGTTGGCGGAATTTCAGCTCAAATCGCGGTAAAGCGCGCGAGCGGCCGGTGGGCCGCCCCGTCTTTCGCAAAAACCCTCCACCCGCACAACCCTCACGGTCCGATCGAGCGCGAGAGTGACCACATCACCAACACGGACCGGATGGCTGGCCGCCGTTGTGCGCTTTCCGTTCAACCTGACAAAACCGGCCGCCGTCAACGCAGCGGCAGCGCTTCTCGTCCGCACCATGCGCGCATGCCAAAGCCATTTGTCGATACGTTGGCGCTCAAACTCCTTGCTTGTACTGCTCAAGACGGCTCTTTAGTGCTCTGTTCCAGCTGCTGCTTGAGCGCAGCAAGCTTGGCAAACGGCGAATTGGGATCCGGCTGCTTGTTTGAAGACGTGCTGCCGAATGGCTTGGCGTAGTACTGCTCGCGTTCGGCCCGATCCACGCGCTCGCCCCGGTCGCGGCGTGGCCGTTCGCGGCGAGGACCGCGCTCCTGCCGCTCGGTGCGATCATCCTGACGCTCGACGCGCTGTTGGCGCTCGTGACGTTCATGACGTTTTTCGCGGTCCGGACGATCGCTGCGCTCGCCGCGTGGAAGACGGGGGCCGCGTGGCGGCTTTGTGTTTTCCGGCGCTGTGGATGCCGGTGCCCCTTCCTGCGAGGCGGTCGCCACAACGCCAGGCTCCAGTCCCGCGATCTGCGCTTGCTGCGACCGCTGCTGGCGGCGCGGCCGATGCGGCCGCCGCTCGAACCTGCCTGCGGGCCGCCACACCTCGATGATCGGTTCCTCCGCAGGCTTATTCTCAGCGGGCGTGACATCCCCGGCGGGTGCAAGGTCTGCAGGTTCCGCCGGCGCTGCCGGCTCTTCTGTCGCGAGAGGCACCGGCTCCTGTACCAACGGTGGTGCGACTTCCGCCGCGGCCAATTCGGGCTGAGGCAATGGCATGTGCGACGGGGCGTCGTTGACCAGAACGGTTTCAGCTGCGAGCTCTGTGCCTACCGCTCCTGTTGCGGTTTCCGGTGATGCGTCCGCGGCTTCGCTTGTCGGCACCGTTTGCGCGGGCCCATTTGTCGAAGCATCGGCCGTAGCCGCAGGAGTGGCTGATGCGGCTGCCGCGACCGGCTTGGGCTTGCGATCCATGCGATAGCCGAGCGAGCGTAGAATTGAAGCGAAATCCTCGCCGGAAGCCCCCGTGAGAGAAGTCATGGCGCCGGTAACTACAAAGCTGCGTGCGTCGAAAAATCCGTCCGGCTTCGGACCGGGCGCACCTTCACGCCAGGACAGCGCCGGCCGGATGAGATCGGCAAGCCGTTCCAGAATATCGACGCGAACCGCGCGTTCTCCGCAAACGCGATAACCGGCGGTTCGATAGAGGGCTTTGGGCGTATCCTTGTCGACGGGGATCGATGTGCGCCCGCTCGCCGCAAGATGCAGGAGATCGCCGACACCCTTGGCTTCCGGACTTTCGTGCTTGACCGCCCACAACTGCGTAGCGAGCGCGCGCGGCGCCGGCTTGAGCAGCGCCGGCAAGTAGATGTGATACGCGCCGAATCGCACGCCGTACTTGCGCAAGATCGCGC